>JAGBDG010000052.1 GCA_017937625.1 Muribaculaceae bacterium
CAGCGATGTACTGACGCTGCCTTTGATTTATCTGGAAAGGAGCTCCGAGCCGGTCATGACGTCCATCTTTGAGAAGGCAAAGAGCTTCTTTCCAAGATCTTTGAGCGAATGTCCGATATGGTAGACGTCCTCGTCGATTATCAGAAAACGGTCGTGTGCCTTGGTGTAATTGTGTAGGGTAACACCTGGATATTGTGTATTATGTCTCGTAACATCCTGTCGCAGTTGCGAGGAAATTCTGCCGTCGTATATATCGACGGTGACATCTGGTTTGCGTTTGGAGAGCTGTACTAATACGGACTCGTCGACGTAGCTGTCGATGACGACAATTCTTCGTTCAGCCTTACGGATAAGTCCGGCGACAAATGCGTATGCGTCAAAAATCTGTCCGTCGAAAAATATGCCTTCCGTGGTTTCTTCATATCGGTTCAGTCTGTCCAGTATAGTGTCGACCTTTTCATCAGTCTTCAGTTGTTTGATTTCAAGACGGTCGAGCCTTTGAAAGATGGAACCATGCTTTTTTATGAAATCACGCATCAGTGTAAACGCCCGCATAATGCGTATGTTGACTTCAATGGCTCTTTCTGAACGGAGTATGCTGCTAAGCATAGCTACGCCATTCTCGGTAAAAGCGTATGGTAAATATTTCAGATGCTGACCTCGCCCTCCGTTTAAGGTCACAATCTGTGACCTTAAACATTCCTCTTTTGTCAACTGAAACATGAAGTCAGGGGGAAAACGTTGGATATTACGCTTGACCGCCTGATTAAGCGCTTTGGTCTCAACACCATAGAGTTTAGCGAGGTCGCTGTCGAGCAATATCTGTTCGTCTCTTACTATATGTATTAGAGATTCAATATTCAGTGATACAGGTATTTTGTCTGTGTCAGACTCTTGTGCGACAAAATCCACTGACTGTTGGGCGTCGGAGAGTTTTTCGTTTTTTTGTGTTGGATTCATTGTAAGGCGGTCAGATGAGGGCGTTGGTGGAGAGGACTTTCTCGAGCGCTTCCATCGTAGCCTCACGGTTCCAGTCGGGACGGTTTGCGAAGATGAGGTAGAAGATGTCTTTTTCGGGGTAATATGCCGCAACGGTGAGGAAGCCGCCGTTGTCGCCGGTATGGAATATCTTGCGTGTGTCTTTCTTATAGTTCTCGATGAAGAATCCGAGTCCGTAGTCGGTGCGTGGCAGGTCGGTGCCTATGACCGGGGTTATAGCCTGCGCGAGCGCGCTGTCGCCGATGATTTTGCCGCCGAAGAGCGCCTTTTTCCACTTCAGGAATTCTTTCGCGGACGTGAAGAGCGCTCCGTCAGCCTTTGTGGGGAAAAAGTTTGCCTCGCCGTAGTCATATTCCTCCCAGCGGCCGTCGGGCGTGCGGTAGTATTTGTTGACGTTGGCTCCGGTGGCGGGGCGGTATGCGTGGGCGAAATATTCCTGGTCGAGCGCAGGCTCGAGATATTCTGTGTGCTCCATGCCGGCGGGCTTGAAGATGGCGCTGTCCATCCATGCCTTGAACTCGCAGCCAGTCACCCTCTCAATGATTGGCAGGGCGAGCTGATAGGTGGGATTCTGGTACTCGTATGCCGTACCCGGTTCGAAAGCGAGGGAGTCGAGTGTCTCGAAATAGCGTGTCGACTCGCTTGTGAGCGAGTAGAGACAATAGTCGTGGACGTTGGCGAAGGCGGTACGGTTGTGCCGTGCGTACTCTTCCCACTGCTTGCGTGTGCGGGGACGTGTGTCGGGCAGTCCGGAGGTGTGCGAGAGAAGATGACGGAGGGTTATGCGCCTGAAGAAAGGCGCGCGGAACTTCGGGAAGAACTTGCTTACGCTGTCGTCGAGGCTGAGCTTGCCTTCTTCCTGAAGCTTGAGGAGCGCTACGGCGGTGAACTGCTTGCTTATGGAGCAGATGTTGAGGAGGGTAGAGTCGTTTATCTGGCGATTGTTCCTGAAATCGGCTATTCCGAATCCCCGGTCGTAGAGTATGCTGTCGCCTTTAGCCACGAGAACGACGGCACCGGGCTCGTCGTCGTGGAAAAGCGGGGTGAATATGCTGTCGATGCTGACAGTAAGCGCTTCTTTCTCTTTATCGGCATGTCCGGCGCAACCTGCGGCGGAAACAGCGGCAATCATCGCGATTGCCGCAATCGCTTTCTTAGTTTTCTTCATGAATTTGATTGGTCAGCCAACCGTGTGCCGCCAGTATACTGTCGGTCTTTCTTGCGACCTCCAGCCTGTTCCAGTCGGAGCGGTTGGAAAAAATCATATAGGATAGATCGGGGTCGGGGAACCGACACTCGAATATTGAATATCCGCCGTTGGCGGTGCTGTGGAATACTTTAACCGGCATCCCCGGGCGAGTCTGGATAAATGTGGCAAGCCCATAGTGGATGTGTGAGTTGCTGAGATGTGTTGAAATGTAGACGGTATTGATTGTATCGAGGGATGCCTGTGATATGATTCTGCCATTGCAGAGAGCCCTTATCCATTTCCGGAAATCGGCAGGCGTTATCATCACGCCCTGGTCGGTCTTGGTGGCGAAGAAAGGTGCCTCTCCGTAGTCGTACTCGGTCCATTTGCCTCCCGATGTGCTGTAGTTTCCCGATTTTCCGTCCTCTGCCGGAATATAGCCGTGGGAGTACAGATTCTCGTGCGATTTGTTGTAGAATTCGGCAGTGGTGATGCCTGTGCTCTTTATGACGTTTTCGTGGAGCCAGCTGTCGAAATTTTCTGCGGTCACTTTCTCGATAATCTGGGAAAGCAGCACGTAGGTCGGATTCATGTATTCGTAGCGACTTCCCGGCTCGTATGCGAGCGTGTCGAGCTTCTCGAAGAAGCGTGTGAGCTCCTCGCCTTTCGCATACAGGAGGTAGTCGGAGAAGAACGCGAACTGCGTGGAGGGAAATCTGTCGGCATATTTCATCCATTCTTTTTCGTTCCGGGGGCGCAGATCGGGGAGACCGGTGC
>JAGBDG010000053.1 GCA_017937625.1 Muribaculaceae bacterium
GGCCATGCGTAGTTCATGTCGCCGCGGAGCTGCTTGCAGCTCATCACGATGTGGCTGCCGCCGTAGCTCTTGCGGAGGGTTACGGTAACCTTGGGCACTGTAGCCTCGCCGAAAGCATAAAGCAGTTTTGCGCCGTGGAGGATGACAGCGTTGTATTCCTGACCTGTGCCGGGGAGGAAGCCGGGGACGTCGACGAGAGTTACCAGAGGAATGTTGAAGGCGTCGCAGAAGCGTACGAAACGTGCTGCCTTGCGCGATGCGTTGCAGTCGAGCACACCGGCGAGATACTTGGGCTGGTTAGCCACGATGCCGACAGCCTGACCATTGAAGCGCGCGAAGCCGACGATGATGTTCTTGGCGTAGTCGCGCTGTACTTCGAGGAATTCGCCGTTGTCAATGACAGCGCCGATTACCTCGTACATGTCGTAAGGCTTGTTGGGCGAGTCGGGGATGATGTCGTTGAGAGAATCCTCGAGACGGTCGATGGGGTCGTTGCATTCTACCAGCGGCGGCTCCTCGAGGTTGTTCTGAGGAATGTAGCTGAAGAGCTTGCGGATAATCTTGAGGGCGTCCTCGCCGTCTTCTGCGGCGAAGTGGCATACGCCGCTCTTCGACGAGTGAACTTCCGCACCGCCGAGGGCTTCCTGCGTAACGTCCTCGCCAGTGACGGTCTTCACAACCTTAGGACCGGTAAGGAACATGTAGGAGATGCCCTTTGCCATGATGGTGAAGTCGGTGAGAGCGGGCGAATATACAGCGCCGCCTGCGCACGGACCGAGGATAGCGGAAATCTGGGGAACTACGCCCGACGCCATGATGTTGCGCTGGAAGATTTCGGCATAGCCTGCGAGGGCGTTGATGCCTTCCTGGATACGCGCGCCGCCCGAGTCGTTAAGACCGATGACGGGAGCGCCCATCTTCATTGCCATGTCCATGATCTTGCAGATCTTCTGTGCCATGGCCTCGGAGAGCGAACCGCCGAAGACGGTGAAGTCCTGTGCGAAGACATAAACAAGGCGACCGTCGATTGTACCGTAACCGGTAACGACGCCGTCGCCTAAATAAGATTTCTTTTCCTGACCGAAGTTGGTGCAGCGGTGACGCATGAACATGTCCAGTTCTTCAAACGACCCTTCGTCGAGAAGTTGGGCGATGCGCTCGCGGGCTGTGTATTTGCCGCGTTCGTGCTGTTTCTGGATGGCTTTTTCGCCGCCGCCGAGGCGCGCTTGGGCGCGGAGCTCGATGAGTTCTTTTACTTTTTCGAGTTGGCTGCTCATAATTTGGATTTGATTGATGCCTGCGCGTGACACATTATGCGTGCGTCGCGTGCAGGCGTCGGTATGTTTTGAGTATATTATTTCTTATTGGGGTCTTCGCAGAGCTCTACAAGAGTACCTACTGTCGACTTCGGGTGAAGGAAAGCGATGTTCAGACCTTCGGCGCCCTTGCGGGGAGCCTTGTCGATGAGGCGGCAACCTTTTGCCTCTACCTCGGCGAGAGCGTTCGCAACGCCGTCCTCGACTGCGAATGCGATATGCTGGATACCGCCGCGTCCGCCGTTGGCTGCGATGAACTTGCTGATTGCGCTGTCTTCCGAAGTGCCTTCGAGAAGCTCGAGCTTGGTCTGACCGACCTTGAAGAATGCTGTGCGCACTTTCTGGTCTGCCACTTCTTCGATTGCGAAGCATTTGAATCCTAACATGTTCTCGTAGAAGGGAATTGCTTCTTCGAGAGAGGGAACGGCTATGCCGATGTGTTCGATATGCGAAATATCCATGATTTATGATATTTAATTGGTGAATAATCAATTTATAAAAACCAAAAAACATGCTCGCGTTGGCTCACATGCCTTTCAAGCTACAAATTTACGCAAAAAGTTTGGGCTATTCTAATTTAACCGAAATTTTTTCAAAGGTTTCACGTCCGGAAAGCCTTTAATAAGATTAGTCGTTGGAGATAGGGACGGAGCGTACGAACACCTCGCGGAAGGAGACCATGGTCTCGGTGGAGGCGATGTTGAGCGGACGCATACGGTCGCGGATAATCTCGAGCATGCTGCGGTTGTCGCGGGCATTGACCTTGGCGATTATGTCGTAGCGTCCCGTGACTATATGGCATTCGGTTATCTCGGGAATCTGACGGACTCCTTCGGCAAGCGTCTCTATGTCGGTTCCGGGCATGGCGCAGATACCGAGGTATGCCACGACATTGAAGCCGACAGCCGACGGGTCGATGATGCAACGCGAACCGGTTATGACTTTGTTGGCTATCAGACGCTGCACACGCTGATGGACAGCAGCCCCCGACACTCCATATTCCCGCGCTATCTCAAGATAGGGCGTGCGCGCATTTTCGGCAAGCGCATGAAGAATGCTTAAATCAAGGTTATCAAAAAATATTCTTTCCATAAAATGTGTTTTTCATGTCGTACCGGCGATAGCTCGCACGGAGCGGAGCATCCACGCTTCACTACTGCAAAATTAGCTCAAATTTTCACGTCCTCCACTAAAATTCAATGATTTTTTTAAAAGTCTGCAATAAATCGGACGGCGTCGCCGTTTTAGAATCAGACGTCCGGCAATGAAGCCGGCGCCGCAAGATTTTACATCACCTTAACGCGCCAAGTGCCTATGGAGAAAAATTCTACTCTATTCTCACCCGACTCGGAATCTTTTTCAGTCAAAGTAAAGTTGAGCGAAGGCGAAAACCACGGGCAGGAATATCCCAAACCTGCGACGATACGACGCATCTGTCAGTTCGCCCGCGCCGCTTTCTCCGACGCAGCCCTCGACGGCATGCCCGCGATAGTCCTCAACTGACTGACGAGCCGAAAAGTATCAGAAACTTCCCGAAGCTACCTCGAAATGCTTCGGGAAGTTTTTTTGTTTATCTCGAAAACCTTTCTTATATTTGCGGCATAGTGCCGCGAGACGACACTGATGCTGACAACCAATACTCCTAATTATAATGAAGAAACATAATTTTTATGCCGGTCCCTCCATTCTGAGCGAATACACGATTCAGAATACCGCCGACGCAGTCCTCAATTTCGCCGACATGGGTCTCTCGCTTCTCGAGATCTCGCACCGCAGCAAGCAGTTTCAGGCTGTCATTGACGAGGCAACAGCCCTTGTCAAGGAAATTCTCGAAATCCCCGAAGGTTTTGAAGTGCTCTGGCTCGGCGGAGGCGCGTCCATGCAGTTCTGCATGATACCCTACAACTTCCTCTGCAAACGTGCCGCTTTCCTCGACACCGGCACATGGGCATCGAACGCCATCAAGGAGGCTCGCCTTTTCGGCGAAGTCGACGTTGTGGCATCCTCGAAAGAAGCCGGCTATACGTTCATCCCCAAAGGATTCGAAATTCCCGAAGGAATGGACTATTTCCATTACACCTCGAACAACACTATCTACGGTACAGAAATCCGCAAGGATCCGGACGCTCCATGCCCGCTCATCGCCGACATGAGCTCCGATATCTTCTCACGCCACATCGACTGGACTAAATACAACGCCGTATATGCAGGCGCACAGAAAAACCTCGCTCCCGCGGGCGTAACCATCGCCATTGTCCGCACCGACGCCCTCGGCAAAGCCGACCGTCAGATTCCGACAATGCTCGACTACCGCACGCACGTCAAGAAGGGCTCGATGTTCAACACCCCGCCTGTACTGCCCATCTTCGCCGCACTCCAGACACTGCGCTACTACAAGCAGCTCGGGGGTATCAACGAGCTCGAGCGCCGCGACCTCGAGAAGGCAGAGCTCCTCTACAACGCCATCGACGAGAGCCGTATGTTCACAGGCACCGTCACCGACCCCGCCGACCGCTCCATCATGAACGTCTGCTTCGTGATGACTCCCGAATACAAGGATCTCGAAAGCGCTTTCATCGACTTCTGCTCAAACCGCGGAATCGTGGGCATCAAGGGTCACCGCTCTGTAGGAGGATTCCGCGCCTCGCTCTACAACGCCCTGCCCATCCAGAGCGTAAAGGTTCTTGTCGACGCAATGCATGACTTCGAAGCGACTCACTAAGCCATGAAAGTCCTTGTAGCTACCGAAAAGCCTTTCTCGGCGACAGCCGTAAAGGGCATACGCGAAATCGTCGAAGCCGCAGGCTACGAGTTCGCGACTCTTGAGAAATATACTTCGCCCGAACAGCTCCGCGAGGCTGTCGCAGACGCCGACGCGCTCATCGTCCGCAGCGACATCATCGACAAGGCTGTCATCGACGCGGCAAAGAACCTGAAGATAATCGTCCGCGCAGGTGCCGGATACGACAACATCGACCTCAAGGCTGCCGCCGACAAGGGAATAGTTGTCGAGAACACTCCGGGACAGAACGCCAACGCTGTAGCCGAGCTTGTCATAGGCATGGCTATCATGGCTGCACGAAACAAATATGCCGGAACCACCGGCTTCGAGATTTCCGGCAAGCGCCTCGGTCTCCAGGCATTCGGTCAGGTGAGCCGTCATGTCGCCAATCTTGCAAAAGGATTCGGCATGCGCATCACCGCAATCGACCCCTACTGCCCCGCCGAAGTCATCAAGGCTGAAGGCATCGAAGTCGCTCCGTCGCTCAAAGACCTCTATGCCGGCAACGACATCGTATCCATCCATATTCCCGCCACTCCCGAGACTGTCGGAAGTATAGGCAAGGAACTCATCGGCGCACTCCCCAAAGGCGCAGTCCTCATCAACACCGCACGCAAGGAAGTAATCAACGAGGACGAGCTTCTCGCAGTACTCGAAGAACGCCCCGACATCAAGTACTTCGCCGACGTAAAGCCCGGCAACGCAGCCGTGCTCGCCGAGCGTTTCCCCGACCGTGTTTTCTTCACTCCCAAGAAGAGCGGCGCTCAGACCGCCGAGGCCAACCTCAACGCCGGTCTCGCCGCAGCACGCCAGATTGTGGCATACTTCAAGGAAGGCTCAACCCGATTCAAAGTCAACTGACACAAATACGCAAAACAAAGAATGACGCGCCTGCTGCAGACGCGTCATTCTTTGTTTTCAATATCTGACTATTTCGAGCCCATCTTGTCGGCGATGCCGTGTGCCTTTTCGGCAAGATTATCGAGAATATCGCCGCCCTTGTCCATAAGGTCGGCTGTCTTCTCCTTTACCTTGTCGCCAAACACACCTGCCTTGTCCTTGACCTGATTGAGGGTCGAGTTGGGGTCTGCCTGCTGCTGGGCGTATTTTTCCTTAAGATTGTCGATAGTTCCGGTAACTTTGTCCTGAACAGTCTGAGCTGCGTTGCTGGCAAAATCCTGAACTTTGTCAGCCACTGCCTGAGCCTTGTCGGTGACGGCTTCTTTTGCTGCGTAGCCCGATACCTGAGCGGCGTCTTTCGATATTTCGGCAGCTGCCTGTGCGGCTGCGTTCTTTGCTTGTGCGTTGAAATTCATAATACTCACAATTTTACAATTAATAATTGTGTCAGACCGTAGAGGTCTGCCTTATTATTGTTCAACGCCTGCCGGGCGCAATTGTTCACTCCCGAACTCGGCAGAAGAAGCAACTGTCGCCATAGCTCAGAAAACGGTAGCCGCCTGCAAGAGCGTGGTCATAAACCTCCCGCCACGTGTCGCCTATGAACGCCGACACAAGAAGAAGAAGCGTCGACTGAGGCTGGTGGAAATTCGTTACCATGGCATCGACAATCCGATACTTATATCCGGGCGCTATGATGATTCGGGTATGCGCAAGCAATGTGTCGTCGCCACGGTTGTCGAGATAGTCGACAATGGCTTTCAAGGCTTCCGTCGCCGTCGGCTCAGAGATGTTTCCGTACGCCGTCCACTGAGGCACTTCGCCGTTCCACAGTCCTTCGAGAATAAGGCGTCCTATGTGCCACAGGCTTTCAAGCGTCCGGACACTCGTCGTGCCAACAGCCACGACAGGGCGTTTGCCGGCTGCATCGGCAAGACTGGCGATAACGGCGCGAGGCACGGCGATGAACTCGCTGTGCATGTCGTGCTCCCCGATAGTGTCGCTCTTGACCGGACGGAAAGTACCCGCTCCGACATGCAAGGTGACTTCCTCTATGTCGACACCGCGGGCAGCTATCTTCGCCATCAGTTCGGGCGTGAAGTGCAGACCAGCAGTAGGAGCGGCGACAGAGCCTTCGATTACGCTGTAGACCGTCTGATAGTCCGATTTGTCTGCCTCTTCAGAGGAGCGGTTCAGGTACGGAGGAATGGGAATCTCGCCTATAGCGGCGATGATATCGGAGAACGTGACATCGGCGTTGTCCCATCGGAAAGTGATTTTTCTCGATTTGTCGGGAGCCACAACGTCGTCGGTACGCTCCGCTGTAAGAACCGTCGGACCTGCCGCGGTTTCAAGTTCTTTTTGCAGCTGACCTTCCTTCCACTTTTTCGCGTTGCCCACGAGACAGTGCCACGTGCATTCGCTTCGTGCGGCAAAAGCCTGTGCATAATCGGCAGGCTCGGCGGGCTCGAGGCAGAATATCTCAATCTGCGCTCCTGTCGACTTGCTGAAGCGCAGACGGGCGTTGATGACGCGCGTATTGTTGCACACCATCACGGCATTGTCGGGCAAAAGTTCCGGAAGCTCGCTGAAAATATGGTCGCTGATATCGGCGCCGTCATACGCAAGCAGCTTGCAGGAATCACGAACGGCGAGCGGATGCTGTGCAATCCGCTCGCCGGGCAATGGGTAATTATAATCTTCGATTCTTATTTCTCGCGGATCCATTTCGTAGATTTTTTTGCAAAATTAGCGAAAAAATCCCGAACCGCGACGACTTAGAACCTGAAGCCAGTCGAAATGACGATATTGTTGTGGGTGTCGGTCACAGTCGCCGAAGGAGCGAAGTTACCGGGCGTTGATGTGAAGGCGTGGAATGTACCTGTCTGACGCGAATACTGATAAGCGAGGTCGACGTACCAGCCGCCGGAACGATAGCCAAGACCGAGGCTGAAATTGTTGGTAGCCTTGTTGAGGTTGTAGCTCGGATCAGTTCCTGCGGTTGGCACTTCAATCTGACCGTTTTCAGTTCTTGTAGTGACGGCCGACGACTGATAATTATAGCCCGCGCGGGCGCTGAAATTGCGGGTAAGGCGGTATTCGAGACCTACCCTGAAAATATTGGCAGCACGGAACATCTGTTTGACTTCATCCGTGACGACATCGTCGGTTTCAAAACCGCCGCCGAACATTCCGTAGTTCTGGCTCTTGACGCGCATGTCGTTGTATGCCACGCGCTCGTAGTCGGCGCTGAGAATGGCATTGCCGCCGAGAATAGCGGAAGCGCCAACCATAAAGCGCCAGGGTGTGTTAAGACGCGAGTCGTAGGAATATTCGGGAGTCGAGAAATCGCCCGAAGTAGTCTTGGCGTCCGGCGAATCGGGATTCGGAGTATAGTTGTAGTCCGTGTCGGCGAATCCGTTGTGGGTCATGTGGAGCCAGGTGGGAGTATGGATTGCGAAACCGAGGCGGAGCATCTCGACGGGACGGACGATGAAACCTATCTTGAGGTTGGCGCCCGAACCACTGATATACTTGTTGTTGTAGAGGTTATAACCGGCGTTTCCGCTGGCTATTCTATCTGTTTCTGTGTCGTAGACATCGGCATTCGACATACTCTCAGAATAAGTGGCGTAGCGGGTATAGTTCATATCGACGATACCTACGCCGAGACCCCAGAAGAAGACGTCCTCGACGTTGCCGGCAAAGTCGATATTGTACTCGTCGACATATCCTTTCTCGCGAATTGAGTAGAGAGCGTCGCCGTCCGTGAGATTGTTGCGGAGACCGGCATACCGGTCGTCGCCTGTCTCATTTATCATGAACGAGTTATATCCCAAAATCGAAAGCCAGTCCTCGCTGCCGTCGAGATAGGGGTCGAAATCGTCTGTAGCAAGAAGACTGTTCGATGGTACGCCGTTGGTGTTGGACGCGATATAGTTTGTCAGCGACCCCTGGGCTGGATTGTTGTAACCGTTGACGATACGGTCGAAAGTGGCGAGTCGGTTATATCCCACACCCCACTGGAACGATTTCAGAGCCGAGCCGTAGATGTTGGTGACACCGACATATCCGAAGTTGTCGAAGTAGACTTTCGTCTGGTCTTTCGTGTACTTGCCTACGTTGGTCTGGGCTCCGTAGTTGCGGATACTGATGTCGAAAGTAAGTCCGATGTCGCTCGTTCTGTAAAGACCGAGACCGGCAGGGTTCTGTGTCATACACGTCAGGTCGCCGCCGAGCGATGTAAAAGCTCCGCCCATCGAGACAAAACGCGCCGAGCCGCGGAGCTGCGTGGGCGACACTGTGTAAGCGTCGATTGCAGTCTGACCGATTGCGGTGCCCGCACCTGCAACTGCCACACCTATAGCGAGAAGAATTCCTTTATTCATAATAAACAGTTGAACTATAATTCTTAACTTGAGGGTAATATAAAAACAAACTATGCGGCAAACATGTTCTTCCGTCCTCTCTTCGGGATGAAATAAAGCAGTTGCGGCGCTTTGCCGGCGAGGCGTAGCGCCGCA
>JAGBDG010000054.1 GCA_017937625.1 Muribaculaceae bacterium
AGCCAGTTGTCGGGAACCTCGACGGGGAACTGCGTATAGAAAGGATGATGAGTGAACGAAGTCATGGGCACATAGTCGTCCATGTCGAGTCCGAGGCTCTTCGCATAGGACTGCGGAGTGTATGTCTTGCCCTTGTACTGGAATGTCTCGGGTACTTCTCCGAAATATGCGTCAAGTATGCCTTTGAGACCTTTGCGCCATGCCGTCGTGAGTTTCTTGTTGGGTTTGGCGACGACAGCCTTGAGGTATGCGCTCAGCGCGGCGTCAAGCTCGCCGTGGACATGCTTGTCTTCGCCGTACTGCAGACCTGAGTAGACTTCCTCGGGCACGGCTCCGTAGCGCTCCCAGACGTAGGGGACGTCGAGAATGGAGCCGCCTGCGGCGAAATTGGTCTCTCCATAGAAGCGGATAAAGCGTTCAGCCTTGTCTTCGTAGCACTTGCGGACAGTGTACATCTCGGAGATATCGAGCGAGTCGCCGCCCTTGCGGACAATCTCGTCCTCGAAGAACGACGTTCCGGCGAAGCACCAGCATGTACCGGACTTGTTCTGGTCCTTGACGGATGTCGTCGGAACGGTGATAATGTCGGTGAACTCGAATTTCACGGTGTCGGCGGCGACGCTGTCGGCAGGTTCGGCTGACGCCAGGAAAGGAACGGCGACGAGCGCCGCTGCTAATAACTTTTTCATAAGATACGTTTAGTTAAGTACTTTATACGATGCTTCGGAGAGAGCCTTGCGGATATCTTCGATATGCTTCATGTCGCGTGTCTCAAGCTCCACGCGGATGGTACAGCCGTTGATTTCGGCGCTCGAGTTGATGCGCTCGTGGGTGACGCTGATGATGTTGCCGCCGCGCTGTCCGATGACGCTGCAGACGCCCGAGAGCTGTCCGGGCTTGTCGGCGAGATCGATGATGAACGTGTAGTTGCGTCCGCTCTTGTTAAGACCGCGGGTGATGACGCGGCTGAGGGTGTTGACGTCGATGTTGCCGCCAGAGACGAGGCAAACAGTCTTGACACCCTCTACGGGCACCTTGCCGAACATCGCCGCAGCCACTGCGACTGCTCCGGCACCCTCGGCTACGAGTTTCTGCTGCTCGATGAGGGCGAGGATTGCGGCAGCGGTCTCGTCGTCGCTGACGGTGACAACCTCGTCGACGTATTTGCCGCACATATCGAAGGTGTTGACGCCCGGTTCCTTGACGGCGATGCCGTCGGCTATAGTGGACACGTTGTTGAGATGGCATATCTTACCGTCTTTCAGCGACTGTGCCATTGAGGGAGCGCCGGTAGCCTGGACGCCGTAGACCTTGACGTCGGGGCGGAGAGTCTTGATGGCAAACGCGACGCCGGATATGAGACCACCGCCACCGATAGGAACGATGACCTGCTGGACGTCGGGCATCTGGTCGAGAATCTCAAGACCGATGGTTCCCTGACCGGCTATGACCTTGGGATCATCGAAGGGATGTACGAAGGTGTAGCCATGCTCTTTCTGCAGTTCCATAGCCTTGGCGTAGGCGTCGTCGTAGACGCCGGGTACGAGGCAGACCTCAGCGCCGTAGCCTTTGGTGGCCTCTATCTTGGAGATGGGAGCGCCGGCGGGAAGGCAGATGAGCGACTTTATGCCGTTGTGGCTTGCGCCGAGAGCGACGCCCTGGGCATGGTTGCCTGCCGAGCAGGCTATCACGCCGTGCTTTTTCTCCTCGTCGGTGAGCTGGCTGATCTTGTAGTAGGCGCCGCGGAGCTTGAAAGAGCCTGTGAGCTGAAGGTTTTCTGTCTTAAGGAAAATCTCGCATCCGGGACGGAGCTTCGGAGCGGGAATTATTGACGTGCGGCGCGCTACATTTTTCAGCACTGCCGCAGCATTGAATATTTCACTGATTTCAAGCATTGTTTCTTTCATTTATCTTGGCAAAATTACTTTTTTTTGCCAACATAGACAATATTAAGAATAATAATGTGTAATTTTACAGAGCCGAATCCGGGCGCAGACAACAAAGAAGCCGATCCGGCGTTAAGTCTATAACTAACAAAAAAAGCATTATGAAAAAGAATTACATAGCAATATCCCTCGCAGCAGCCCTTGTATTCAGCTCCTGCTCTGTATTCAAGAAAACATCGACAGGCAATTCTGAAATGAGTTCGGTAAGCATCGAGCAGCCGCGTCCCGACAAGACAGACTCGAAGAAAAACAAGAAAGACAAGCCGCAGCACACCGACAGCAAGCACGCCAAGATGCCCTCGGCATCGGAGCTCGTCGGAAGCCAATGGAACATCACCGCCGTCGGCACGCACACAATCATAGCCGAGGACAACGCCCCTTATATCGTTTTTGCCGAGGATGGCAGGTTCTATGCCGGTGACGGATGCAACGTGCTCAACGGCGACTATGCCCTTCGCAGCGACGGCGTCCTTATATTCGGCTCCGTGCTGTCGACAATGAAACTCTGCCCTGACGTGCCTTACGCCGACCTCATAGCGCCCGAGATAGCCGACGGCAAGAGCTATAAGACCGATTACCGCAAGATCGGGCAGGAGACATATCTTTTCCTCAACGACAACAGCGGCAAGACTGTCCTCAAGCTGCGCCGCCACAATATGGAATTTCTCAACGGCAACTGGCAGATAACCTCGGCGGAAGGCAAGAACATCAACGACGACGAAGCTAATCTCTTTATCGATATCGCCGAGCTCAAGGTACACGGCAACACCGGCTGCAACTATTTCAACGGAGACCTCTACATCGATCCCTCGCGCAGCAATGCCATCGACTTCAGCAATATGGGTCTTACCCGCATGGCTTGCCCGAAGGCAGAACAGGAACGTATGATTATGGTAGCTCTCGAGCAGACCGTCACGGCAATAGCGGGCAAGAACGACGATACCGTGCTGCTCATGGACGGCAACGGCAAACAGCTGATGACGCTCAAACGTATTCCTATGACCAAAAACGAATAATCCATGAATCTCGATTTCTTCCGCAACAGAGCCACCGTCAGAGTCTTCTCCGACCGAGAGGTGCCTGACAGCCTTGTATGTGAGATAATTGAAGCGGCAGCTCATGCCCCGAACACGGGCAATATGCAGCTTTACTCGGTGGTAGTCACAAAATCCGAGGAAGGTCGGCAGAAGCTCGCTCCGCTGCATTTCAACCAGCCGGCAGCTACCGGAGCGCCTGTTCTTCTGACTGTCTGTGCCGATATACGCCGCTTCGGCAAGTGGTGCGACTGTCGTCAGGCAAAGACCGGGCTCTACAATTTCGGGGGCTGGCTCTCGGCAATAACCGACGCGGCTATTTTCGCCCAGCAGATAGTCACCGCCGCCGAGGCAAACGGTCTGGGATGCTGCTATCTGGGCACCGCCACCTACAATATCGACGGTTTTTCCGAAGCTCTCGACCTTCCCGAAGGCGTGATGCCTCTCGTCGGAATAGCCCTGGGATATCCTGCGGAGAAGGAACATCTTGTGTCAGACCGTCTGCCCATGCCGGCAATCGTTCATTTCGAAAAATTCCACGACTACACAGCGGAAGACATCGACGCTTACTATAAAGAAAAAGAATCGCTTGCCGAATCGGAGATTTTCATCGCCGAAAACGGCAAGCGTACACTTGCTCAAGTATTCTCGGAGGTGCGCTATCCGCGCGACCTCAACGAGGCAGTGGGCGACGCCGCCCTGCGTCGTATGGGCGTCAGGAAATAGTCAGTCGGCGGGATATGCCGCGATAAAGAGTCCGCGGGAGTGCATAGCCTCGCGGGCATGATGCAGCGAACTCAGCCTTGCGCGCCCCACGACGTAGTTGTAGCCGGGCGAAGTATAACTTTCCGTAATCTCGTCGAAGCGCAGTAGCTGCAGGTCGACAGGGTCGTTGTAGCGCATGTAGATGCGGAACGACACATTGTCGTCGAACACGGGCAGCTCGCTGTTGTGCATTTTCTTATATTCGTAGCGGTAGTCGTAGAGACATGCGGTGATGTCGCTCAGCACTGCCGACGATGTCGGGTGCGCGCCGGCGCCGCGTCCGAACATGAACTGCTTGTCGTAGAAAAGACCCTTGATGACAACGCCGTTGAATTCGTCCTCGACGGAATAGATATACTTGTTGCGAGATATGAGCTGCGGCATGACGCACATGACGAGGCGGTTGTCGGGCAGTTTCTCCACGTGCGCCACAAGCTTGATGCGCCTGTCTTTCTCGCGTGCGAAGCTGATGTCGTGGTCGGTCATGTGGGTTATGCCGTAGGTGAACACCCGCTCCGGCTCGACGTAGATGCCGAAAGCGTGGACGCCGATTATGACAAGCTTGAAGAGCGAGTCCCAGCCGTCGAGGTCAAGCGTCGGGTTGCTTTCGAGGAAGCCGAGCTCGCGCGCGAGCCGCAAGGCGTCGGCGTGGCTCATGCCTTCGTTGAAGATTTTCGACAGGATGAAGTTCGAAGAGCCGTTGAGGATGCCTTTCACCGAGATGAGCAGGTCGTTGTCGTAATATTCCTCGAGGTTGCGTATGACCGGTATGGAGCCGCATGCCGAGGCGTCGTAGAGAAGGGCTGTGTCCTGCTTGCGCTGAAGCTCGATTAGCTCGGGGAGATGGCGGGCGAGCATTTTCTTGTTGCCGGTCACGACGGGCAGATGTGCTTCGAGTGCGCGTCGGACAATATCGTATGAGGCGTCTGCGTCGTCGATGAGCTCCACTATGAAGTTGACCTCAGGGTCATTGAAGATGTCATCGGCATTGTCGGTGAACGAGGCGTTGACTCCGCGGTCCTTGCTGATGTCGCGGACGCAGATGCGCTCGATTGTGACGTCGGTCGAGTGGATGCGTTCAAGCAGTTCGTATAGGCCGCGTCCGACCGTGCCGAAGCCGAAAAGTCCTATTTTTATTCGTTTTCCCATATATTATTTCCGGAAGTTCGATATTATTTCGTTTAGTTTCTGATATTCTATCAGGAATCCGTCGTGGGCGTACTCCGAGTCAATGACCTTGTATTCCGCTCCGGGAATCATGGTGGCGAAGCCGCGTATGTTCTCCGGCGGAAAGAGAATGTCCGACGAGATAGCCACCACGAGGCAGCGGGCGTCGATGCGCGAGAGAGCGTCCTCCATCGAAGCATAGCCTCGCGATACATCGTAGGCGTCGGCGCTGCGGCATAGCGAGAGGTAGGAGTAGGCGTTGAAGCGGTCGGCGAGTTTCTTGCCCTGGTAGCGCTGGTAGCTCTGCACGCGGCGGGTGAAAATGTCGGTCTGGGGCTCGCGGTCCTGCTGTGTGAGGTCGTAGGCGTAATGACTGCGGTAGCTCAGAAGGGCAATCGAGCGCGCGGCGGCAAGACCTGCGGCTCCGGCGTCGGGACGGCGTTCGCCGAGTGTCGGGTCACACCGCATAGCCATGTACATCGACTCGTTGATGGCGGCTTCCCACGGGCGACAGCATACGTCGGTGGCTATCAGGACGGCTTCGGACGCTATGCCCGGTTCGTCGACAAGCCATTGGATTGCCTGGAATCCTCCGAGCGACGAGCCTATTATAGTATGTATGTGCGAGATGCCGAGATGCTCCGCCAGAAGACGGTGACAGCCGACCATGTCGCGGACGGTGACATCGGGAAAATCGCCGTACCAGGGCTCGCCCGTCTGCGGATTGACCGACAGCGGTCCGGTTGTGCCGTAGCAAGAGCCGAGGACGTTGGCGCAGACTACGAAATGGACCTCAGGGTCGAGAAACTTGCCCTTTTCGACGGTGTGGGGCCACCAGTCGGCGACTTCGGAGTTTGCTGTCAGGGCGTGCATGACCCAGACGACGTTGCTCGTGTCGGCGTTGAGCTTGCCGTAGGTGTGGTAAGCTATTGTGAGGCTCGGAAGCACCTCGCCGCTCTCGAGGACGTACGGCTTGTCGTAGCGGTAGTATCTGACTCCGTTGATGTCGGTCATACCAGCTCGAGTGCCTGTTCGAAGTCAGCGATGATGTCGTCGGGATGCTCGAGTCCGGGCGATACGCGGAGCAGCGTCGGGGCGATGCCGGCGGCTTTCATGTCGGCGTCGCTGAGCTGCTTGTGTGTCGTCGACGCGGGATGTGTGACAACCGTCACCGAGTCGCCTATCATCGTCATGTGCTTGGCGAGCCTGAGGTTCTCCACGAAGCGCACAGTCGAGTCGATGTCGCCCTCGAGGATGAGCGAGAAGACGGCACCTCCGCCGTGACGGAAGTACTTCTCGGCGTTCTTGTGGTAAGGGTTGTCCTCGAAACCGACATAGCTCACGCTCTTTACCTTAGGATGCTTTCTGAGCGCCTCGACGATCCGGCGGGTAGAGTTCACCTGAAAGTCGGCGCGCAGCGAGAGTGTCTCGAGTCCGAGCATCATGAGGTATGAGTCAAAAGGCGAGGAGCACACGCCGAAATCGCGCATGCCGTCGACGCGGCATTTGGTGATGAAGGCGGCTTTGCCGAAAGCCTCGTAGAGGTTGAGTCCGTGATAGCCTTCGTTAGGACCGGCAATCTGCGGATACTTGTCGTTGTCCCAGTCGAATGTGCCGCCGTCGACGATAATGCCTCCGGATGCGGTGCCATGACCGTTAATCCACTTTGTGGCGGAATCGACGACGATGTCGGCGCCCCACTCGAAGGGGTTGCAGAGATAGCCGCCGGCGCCGAAAGTGTTGTCGACGACGAAAGGCACGCCTGCCTCGTGCGCCACTTTGGCTATGCTCTCCATGTCGAGGACGTCGCAGTTGGGGTTGCCCATGCTCTCGATGAAGATGAGGCGTGTGCGGTCGTCGACAAGCTTGCGGAAGTCGTCGGGAGTCTCGCCGGCGGCGAAACGTACCTCAATGCCCAGGCGCCGCAGCGAGATGCGGAACTGGTTGTACGTGCCGCCGTAGAGGCGTGGCGAGGCGACGATATTGTCGCCTCCCTGGGCGAGAGATGTGACAACAAGCATTATCGCCGACATGCCTGCCGAGGTAGTGAGGGCGCCGACACCGCCGTACAGAGCGGCTATGCGTTCCTCGTACTGGCTGTTGGTGGGATTGTTGAGACGGGTGTAAATGTTGCCCGCCTTCGTGAGTTTGAAAAGGTCGGCGGCGTACTCGCAGCTTTCGAAGTGGTAGGCAGCGGTGGGGTGAATGGCTATGCCGCGTGCTCCGGTCGCGTCAATATGAAGTCCGGCATGTATCTGTCGGGTCTCGAAGTGCAATTTCTTGTTGTCCATGAGTTTTCGGAAATGTGGTGTTTCAAGCTGCAAAGATAGCAATTTTCCACTGCGCGGGCAAATTTATGACACTTTGGAATATTGTGCGGTTGTCTCTTGCTTACGATTTATCATCAAAACGCCCTTTTGAATTTTAAATTTAAAAATCGCCCGTCGTCTTGCGATTTATTGCTAATTTTGTACCCGTATTTTAGTTTTAAACTTATCATGATGCAGTTTCTCCAGCAATGGCATATCGAGGGTCTCGCCGTCGGACTTGTCACCTTTCTAATAATAGGACTCTTCCATCCGCTCGTCATCAAGGGTGAGTATTATTTCGGCGTGCGTTGTTGGTGGGCGTTTCTTCTCGGAGGCATCGCCATGGGCGTCCTGTCGGTGCTGACCGAGGGTGTCGCGTCGATATTGTGCGGTGTAGTCGCCTTCTCGTGCTTCTGGTCGATACTTGAGGTTTTCGAGCAGCGCGAGCGTGTCCGCAAGGGCTGGTTTCCGGCTAATCCTCGCAAAAAGTCAGCGAAGCGCACCGCCGATTGACGAATTTTCACTAATTTTGCACTTCCAATTAAGAATTTAAGATGAAAGTAGCAATCGTTGGCGCATCGGGCGCCGTAGGTCAGGAATTTCTGAATGTACTGGGAGCATCAGCGCTCCCCATTGAAGAATTACGCCTTTTCGGGTCGCAACGCAGCGCCGGACGACGATATACTTTCCGCGGCGCCACAGTAGGACCTGTCCGCGTGCTCGGCGATGACCCTCGTGCTTTCGACGGTCTCGATTTCGCGTTTGTGTCGGCTGGGGGCGATGTCTCCAAGCAGTACGCCTCTCTCATAACCTCAGGCGGCGCGCTGATGATAGACAATTCGAGCGCGTTCCGCATGGACGAGGACGTTCCTCTCGTAGTTCCCGAAGTCAACGGCGCCGATGCGCTCGACGCTCCACGACGCATCATCGCCAATCCGAACTGCACAACCATACAGATGGTGGTTGCTCTCGCTCCGATAAACCGTCTGTCAGTCATCCGTCGCGTTCATGTGGCGACATATCAGGCAGCGAGCGGCGCCGGCGCCATGGGTATGGAGGAGCTGCGCACCCAGACCGCCGCAATCGTCGAGGGGCGCAAGCCGGAGGCTAAGAAATTCGTCACAACTCTCGCGTACAACCTCATTCCGCACATCGATGTGTTCTGCGACAACGGTTACACGCGCGAGGAGATGAAGATGCACAGCGAGACAAAGAAAATAATGCACGCTCCCTCCCTCGAGGTGAGTGCCACTTGCGTCCGCGTGCCTGTCGAGCGCGCGCACAGCGAGGCTATATGGGTAGAGACCGAACGACCGATAAGCGTAGCCGAGGCACGCGAGGCTTTCGCGTCGGCTCCCGGTGTGGTTCTTGTCGACCGTGCCGAAGCTCTGGGCTACCCCATGCCGAAGGATGCCGCCGGGACCGACCCCGTGTACGTGGGACGCATACGCGCCGACCTTGCCAACCCGAACGGACTTTCGTTCTGGGCCGTCGCCGACCAGATACGCAAGGGCGCCGCGCTCAACGCCGTGCAGATTGCAGAATACATAGTGGCCCACCGCCGCTGACACACCCACAGACAGGATGATTCCGCTTGCGCATATACCTTTGGTGACAGAGCCGGTGCAGATTTTCTTCATCGTCCTTGCAATCATCCTTTTTGCCCCGCTTCTACTCAACCGACTTCGAATCCCGCACATCATCGGCATGATTGCCGCCGGTGTGCTCATAGGTCCATACGGGCTCGATATCCTCGACCGCGACACTTCTTTCAACATCTTCGGTCAGGTAGGTCTGCTTTACCTCATGTTCCTCGCGGGACTTGAGATAGACATGTACCACCTGAGGCTCAACTTGCGCAAAGGACTCCTTTTCGGCGTGCTGACGCTCGTTGTGCCGCTGTTCATGGGCGTTCTCTCGAGTGTCTATCTTCTCGGTACCGACTGGATAACGGCGTTCCTTCTCGGCGCCATGTATGCATCGCACACCCTGCTCGCCTATCCGGTGGCGGCACGTTTCGGACTCACGAAGGCGCCTGCCGTTCTCATAGCCATCGTAGGCACCATCATCGCCGTAATCGGAGCCCTCCTTGTTCTCGCCGGCACCGTCAGCGTGCGGCAGGAAGGATATTTCAACGTATCGGCTATTCTTCTGCTGGTCGGACGTCTCGCAGTGTGGGTGGTTGCGCTGTTGTATGCCTATCCGCGGCTGGCGCGATATTTCTTCAAAAAATACAGCGACAAGGTCTCGCAGTATGTTTTCGTCCTTGTCCTGGTGATGTTCGCGGCATGTTCCGCGCAGCTCATAGGTCTTGAGCCTGTGCTCGGAGCCTTCTTCGCAGGACTTCTGCTCAACCGCTACATACCGGCGTCGTCGCCCCTGATGAGCTCTATAGAATTCGTCGGCAACGCGCTGTTCATTCCTTACTTCCTTATAAGCGTCGGCATGATGATAAATCTCCGTGTGTTCGGCGACATGTCGACGGTAGTCAAGGCGCTCATCATGCTTTCGGTGGCGCTGTCGAGCAAGTGGATACCGGCGTGGATAGCGCAGAAGGCATATCACTTCAGCGCCGACAGCCGTAAGGTGATGTTCGGTCTGACGGCGGCGCACACGGCTGTCGCTCTTGCCGTGGTCAGCGTCGGCTACCGTATGAACATGTTCGACGAGAGCATCCTCAACAGCACTATCGCCGTCATCCTCGTAACCTGCGCCATGGCTCCGCTCATCATGTCCGGCTCCGCGGCGAGAATGAGCGTGACTATGCTCGAGCAGGAACCTGCGCAGAACGGGGGCAAGGGCGCCCGCAACAACAACTCGCTCATCTGCGTCTCGAATCCCATCACCACTCCGGCGCTCGTGGAGCTCGCCGTGCTGATGCGCAACACACGCGGAAGCCATAATTTCTATGCCCTCCATGTACGCAACGACAATACGTCGGCGGCAAAGTCGCTGTCGCGCAACTCGCTCGACGAGGCGCGTCGCACGGCTGCGGCTGCCGATACTGTCGTTAATACGCTCGACAGATATGACCTCAACACCGTCACAGGCGTGCTCAACGCCATAGAAGAACGCGACATCACCGAGATTATCCTTGGAATGCACCAGCGCTCGACGGTAATCGACTCTTTCCTTGGAAACAAGGTCGAGCAGCTACTGAGAAGCACCAACCGCATGATCATGATAACGCGGTGCTTCATACCCGCCGGCACGCTCACGCGCGTCCTTGTGTGGGTGCCGGCAGGAGCGCAATATGAGAGCGGCTTCAACCGCTGGGTACGCGCCGTGTCGAGGCTCACGAGACAGGTGGGCTGCCGCATCATATTCTGCTGTCCGGCCGAGCTGCAGCCCTTCATCCGCGGCGTCATCTATTCGGAAAACTACGGCATACGCTGCGAGTTCCGCACCACCGACGGGCACGAGGACATAATTCTGCTCGCCAACAAGGTACTCGACGATGATCTTTTCGTCATCATAGGCGCGCGTCCGCAGTCAGTGTCCTACAATCCGGAGATGGCGGAGCTTCCGTCGTTTCTCCAGCGCTATTTCTCGCGTAACAATCTGATGATAATATATCCGGAGCAATTCGGCGCCGCGCCGGTGCTTACCTCGTTCACCGATCCGCTTTCGTCTGACATCGCCCATGAGACCCCGAGCCTTGTGCTCAGGCTTAGGGCTTTGAACCGCCGCCTGCGCCGTCTTCTGCGTCACATTGCCAGTCCTTCGAAATGAACGCCATAATCGAACTCACCGACCTCGAATCTCCCGAAGCACGCGTCTATGCCACACTGACGGAGGCGCAGCTGCGCAACCGTCTCGACCCTGCCAACGGCATATTCATAGCCGAGAGCCCGAAGGTCATCCGCGTGGCGCTCGACGCCGGATACGAGCCTCTGTCGCTTCTATGCGAGCGCAGGCATATCGAGGGAGATGCCGCCGACATCCTCGCCCGCAGCCCCGGTATCCCCGTCCTGACCGGCAGCCGCGAGCTTCTGTCGCAGCTCACGGGTTATGTGCTGACGCGCGGCGTACTGTGCGCCATGCGCCGGCGCGAGCAACCCTCCGTGGCTGACATCTGCCGCGGCGCCTCGCGTCTCGCCGTCATCGACAGCGTGACCGACACCACCAACGTCGGCGCCATCTTCCGCTCGGCTGCGGCTCTCGGTATCGACGGCGTACTCCTTACGCCCACGACGTGCGACCCGCTCAACCGACGCGCTGTCCGCGTGTCGATGGGCACGGTGTTCAAGATTCCATGGACATGGCTTCCCGGAGAGGGCGCATACGACTTGCTGCGTGCCAACGGATTCCGCACTGCGGCAATGGCTCTGACCGACAAAAGCGTATCGCTCGACGACCCGACACTCGCCGCAGAACCTCGTCTTGCCCTTGTGCTCGGCACCGAGGGCGACGGACTTTCGCAGCAGGCGATAGCCGACGCCGACTATGTGGTGCGCATACCGATGTCGCGCGGTGTCGACTCGCTGAATGTAGCCGCCGCTTCCGCAGTCGCTTTCTGGCAGCTGCGCACACGCTGAGTTTTAGAGGGCGTTTCATAACATCTGTTAAACCACAGGTTGGTGTATTTTTGCTTAAATTGCACATCGTGAAGAGGGAGCATAGCGGTTGCTATGTGACCGATGAACGGTGGGCAAGTTAACAAAAAGACGCCAAACCGGTACTATTGTTAAAGAACGCCTGTCCCCAAGTCAAACTCAAAACATCAGCCTGCCGGGTACCAAAGGCTGCGCCTCCAAAAATTCAGAGTGTCTTTATACCTTCGTCTCAGTCACATAGCCACCGCTATGCTCCTTCGGCTCAGCTATAAATCCATCTCAGACTTTTTGGCCTGTGATTTAACAGATGTTATGAAACGCCCTCTTAGCTTATTTTGACACCCGCCGGGCATCATGATAGGTGATAACCCGATTTTTTTTCGTAACTTTGCCCCTTGAAGCAGTTTTCAACGCTTATTTCGGAAATATAAATCACTTAAGCATAAAAAGAAAAGACAATGGCAACTCAGGAAGACGTTTTCAAGAAAATCGTTTCACATGCCAAGCAATACGGTTTCGTGTTCCCCTCCAGCGAAATCTATGACGGACTTTCGGCAGTCTACGACTATGGACAGAACGGTGTTGAACTCAAAAACAACATCAAGCGATACTGGTGGGACTCGATGACACTCCTCCATGAGAATATCGTCGGCATCGACTCGGCTATTTTCATGCACCCCACAATCTGGAAAGCATCGGGACACGTCGACGCTTTCAACGATCCTCTGATCGACAACCGCGACAGCAAGAAGCGCTACCG
>JAGBDG010000055.1 GCA_017937625.1 Muribaculaceae bacterium
ACACATGTTCGCCAAATATCCTCTGGGCGACCTCAAAAACGTTGAACCTCAAAAATAAGGCACTATGAAAGAAGAAATAGTTATAGCAGGATTCGGCGGACAGGGTGTCCTCTCCATGGGCAAGATTCTCGCCTACGCCGGACTTATGGATAACCTCGAAGTGACATGGATGCCTTCTTACGGTCCTGAGCAGCGCGGCGGCACAGCAAACGTCACCGTCATCCTCTCCGACAAAACAATCAGCTCGCCCGTGCTCGACAAGTTCGACACCGCAGTCGTCCTCAACCAGCAGAGCCTCGACAAATTCGAGAGCAAGGTAAAACCCGGCGGAACGCTCATCTACGACCCCTCCGGCATACACCATCTGCCCACCCGCAACGACATCACCGTCGTGCCCGTCGACGCAATGACGGCTTCAATCGAACTCAAGAACTCCAAGACCTACAACATGGTGCTTCTCGGCGCGCTCCTTAAGCTCCGCCCCGTTGTCGACATCGACGCCGTGCTCCGCGGACTCAAGAAGACCCTCCCCGAGCGCCACCACCACCTCCTGCCCCTCAACGAGCAGGCGCTCCGCAAAGGCATGACTCTCGTCTGAAAGACATTATAAACAAAAAAGCGGGGCAACCCGCTTTTTTTATGCCAAAACAAAAGCCCGGCGGGAACGAGTCCTGCCGGGCTTTAATATTGCTTTTATTGGTTTAGTCGATGGATGTGCGGGCGACTTCCTTTTCCTCGAAGCCCTCGACCATATCGCCGACCTTGATGTCATTGAAGCCGACAATGGAGAGACCGCAGTCGTATCCTGCCTGAACCTCCTTGACGTCGTCCTTGAAGCGCTTGAGCGAGCCGAGGTCGCCGGTATAGCGGACGATACCGTCGCGGATAAGGCGCACCTTGCTGCCGCGCTTGAGCTTGCCCTCGCGTACCATGGCGCCGGCGATGGTGCCGACCTTGCTGACGTGGAAAGTCTCGAGCACTTCGGCTGTACCGGTAATCTCCTCCTTGATTTCCGGAGCGAGCAGACCTGCCATAGCGTCCTTGACCTCCTCTATCGCCTGATAGATGATGGAGTATAGACGGATCTGGACACCGTCGCGCTCTGCGGCGCGGCGAGCCGCAAGACTCGGGCGCACCTGGAAACCGATGATGATGGCGTCCGAAGCGGCGGCGAGGGTGACGTCGCTCTCCGAGATCTCGCCGACTGCCTTGTGCAGGACGTTGATCTGAATCTCGTCGGTCGACAGCTTGATGAGCGAGTCGGAAAGCGCCTCGATGGAGCCGTCCACGTCGCCCTTGACGATGATGTTGAGCTCCTGGAAGTTGCCTATGGCGCGGCGACGGCCGATATCTTCGAGGGTGAGCATCTTTGTGGTGCGCAGACCCTGCTCGCGTGCCAGCTGCTCGCGCTTGGTGGCGATTTCGCGTGCTTCCTGCTCTGTCTCGAGCACGTTGAACGTATCGCCTGCCTGAGGCGCTCCGTTCAGACCGAGGATAAGCGCAGGAGTGGCGGGGCCAGCCTCCTTGATGCGCTGGTTACGCTCGTTGAACATGGCGCGGATGCGACCGTGGTGGTTGCCGGCGAGCACGATGTCGCCCACATGGAGCGTACCGTTCTGCACGAGCACGTTAGCCACATAGCCGCGGCCCTTGTCGAGAGTCGACTCGATGATGGTGCCGACAGCGTTGCGGTGGGGATTTGCCTTGAGGTCGAGAAGCTCTGCCTCGAGAAGCACCTTGTCCATAAGTTCCTCCACGCCCGTGCCTTTCTTAGCCGATATGTCCTGGCTCTGGTACTTGCCGCCCCATTCCTCCACGAGGTAGTTCATTGCGGCGAGTTCCTCCTTGATCTTGTCAGGATTTGCGTGAGGCTTGTCTATCTTGTTTATGGCGAACACGATAGGAACGCCGGCTGCGGAGGCGTGGTTGATAGCCTCGACGGTCTGCGGCATCACGTTGTCGTCGGCGGCAACGATGATGATTACGATATCCGTTACCTTGGCACCACGCGCACGCATGGCGGTGAAAGCTTCGTGACCGGGGGTATCGAGGAAGGTTATGTGACGTCCGTCGGCAAGCTTGACGTTGTACGAGCCGATATGCTGCGTAATACCGCCAGCCTCGCCCGCGATGACGTTGGCGCTGCGGATATAGTCGAGCAGCGAGGTCTTGCCATGGTCGACGTGACCCATGACGGTGACGATAGGCGGACGCGACACGAGATCCTCTTCTTTGTCCTCCTCCTGATGGATGGCGTCGGCGACTTCAGCCGAGACATACTCGGTGGAGAAGCCGAACTCGTCAGCCACGATATTGATTGTCTCGGCATCGAGGCGCTGGTTGATCGACACCATCACGCCGAGGTTCATGCATGTTGCGATAACGTTATTGACCGGCACGTCCATCATCACGGCAAGGTCGTTTGCCGTAACGAATTCAGTGATTTTCAGCACGCGGCTCTCCGCCATTTCAGCCTGCATTGCCTCGCGCTCGCGGTTGGCGTTAGCCTCGCGTTTTTCCTTGCGCCACTTGGCGCCCTTCTTCAGACCCTTGTCCTTTGCGGTAAGACGTGCGAGGGTTTCCTTAACCTGCTTCTGTACGTCCTCCTCCTTCACTTCGGGCTGAACGGGGCGGCGGCTCTGCTGCTTGGGAGCGTTGTTACGCTTCTGCGCTGCGGCATCGCGACGGCTCTCGCCACCGGGACGTCCGGGCTCGTTCTGACCGCCGCGGCGACCTTCACCACGACCCTGACGGCTGTCGGCAGCCTGCTTGCCTGCCTTCTCGATATCGACTTTCTCCTTGCCTGCTATGCGGCGGCGTTTTTTCTTGTCGCCGGCAGCAGCTGCGCCTGCCGCACCTGCCGCGCGGGCATTGCGGCGCTCTTCCTTGCTCTTCTTCTTAGGACGCACGCTCAGGTTCATCGCGTCAAGGTCAATCTTGCCGACGATGTTGAGCGATGGAGCGGGTGCTGTGCGCTCGAGAGTGAACACCTCGGGCTCGGTTTTCTCAGGCTCTGCCTGGGCTGCTTCGGCTTTGGGCTGCTCCGCCTTGGGTGCCACCGGCTTCGGAGCCGCAGGCTTGGGAGCCTCGGGCTTGGCAGGAGCGGCTTTAGGCTGCTCTGCTTTCGGCGCCTCAGGCTTCGGTGCGGCTGCCTTGGGCTGCTCCGGCTTGGGAGTCTCTGCTTTAGTAGCAGCCGGTTTGGGTTGCTCTGGCTTCGGTGCCTCAGGCTTGGGCTGGGCAGGTTTGGGAGCCTCTGCCTTGGGAGCTTCGGGCTTCGGAGCCGCGGGCTTGGGAGCCTCCGGCTTCGGTGCCTCGTTGCGTACAATAGGATTGCCGTGCTTGTCGAGCTCCAGCTTGCCTATGATATGCGGTCCCTGAGTTCTGCCACCGAGTTTTATCTCCTCGACTGCCTTAGGCTCCGGAGTCGCGGGTTTCTGACGGCTCTCCTTGCGCTCGGTAGTCATCTGAGACGAACGGTTCTTGAGGTCCTTGTCGCTCGCGAAGGCATTCATGAGCATGTCGACTACATTGTCCTCGATGCGCGCGTTGGGGTTTTCCTCGATATTGATGTCTTTTTTATGCAGGAAATCTATCACGGTCGATACCGACACGTTCAAGTCTTTCGCTACTTTGCTTATTTTTGTTTTCGCCATATATTATTGTATTCGCTTTAGATAGTGAGGGATATAACTGTTGACAGACTCTCGGTTGAGGTCCGGCTGCCGAAGGAACAGGCGCCGGACAACACTTATTTTTGGTTTTCGGTTTCTGTCTCGGTCTCGCCCTCGGGCGCTGTCTCGCCGCCCTCATCGTCGTCCTCGTATTCGCTGCGCAGAATCTCGAGAACTTCATCGATGGTGTTCTCCTCGAGGTCCGATTTGTCGAGAAGCACCTGACGGGGAGTGTTGAGCACGCTCTTCGCAGTCACGCATCCGATGTTCTTCAGGGCTTCGATTACCCAGCCGTCGATTTCGTCGCGGAAATCGTCAAGGAAGATATCGTCCTCGTAGATCATCTCCGTATCGCGGTAAACATCGATCTCATAGCCTGTCAGCATGGTGGCAAGCTTGATGTTGTGTCCGTTCTTGCCGATTGCGAGCGACACTTCCTCGGGACGGAGGAAAACCTCAGCTTTCTTAGCCTCCTCGTCGAGACGTATTGTGGAAATACGTGCGGGCGAGAGGGCACGCTGGATGAAGAGCGACGGGTTGTTGGTGTAGCAGATGACGTCGATGTTCTCGTTACGCAGCTCGCGGACGATGCCGTGGATACGCGAGCCCTTGACACCGACGCATGCGCCTACCGGGTCGATACGGTCGTCGTAGCTCTCCACTGCTATCTTTGCGCGCTCACCGGGGATACGCGCCACGGCACGGATATTGATCAGACCGTCGTGGATTTCGGGAACCTCAAGCTCGAAAAGACGGATGAGGAAGTTATTGCTTGTGCGCGATACGGTGATCTTCGGGTTGTTGTTCTTGTTGTCGACATTGGCGACTACGGCACGGACGGTCTCGCCCTTGCGGAAGAAATCGCCGGGAATCGACTCGCTCTTTGGAAGAAGAAGCTCGTTCTTCTCGTCGTCGAGCAGAAGTGTCTCGCGCGACCACGTCTGATAGACCTCGCCGGTGACAATCTGACCTTCAAGTTCCTTGAACTTCTGGTAAACCGCCTCTTTCTGCAGGTCGAGGATACGGCTCTGAAGCGTCTGGCGAAGGTTGAGGATGGCGCGGCGGCCGAATTTCTCAAAAATAATCTCGCGGGTGTGCTCCTCGCCTACCTCTGCCTCGGGATCGTCGTCGGCGCGCGCGTCGCTGAGCGATATCTGGAGCTTATCGTTGACAACCTCGCCGTCCGGAACGACTTCGAGGTTCTGGAATATCTGTACGTCGCCCTTGTCGGGGTTCAGAATCACGTCAAGATTCTCGTCGGTGCCGAACATCTTGGCAAGCACGTTGCGGAACGATTCTTCCAGAACGCTTATCATTGTTTCCTTGTCAATGTTCTTTAGCTCTTTGAATTCGGCGAATTGCTCCACCATATTCGGTGTTTCCTCTTTCTTTGCCATTGCTTTTAGGGGATTTATGCTGTTTTTCTTTTTAAAATTTCAAATCGTAGCGCACATACTTGCATTCGCCCGAAGTCAGGCGCAGGCTTTCCATGCGCATTTCCGCTTTCTTCATGCCGGGTTCCTTGACTCTGACAGGCACCTCGACGGTGAATGCCACGTCGCGGTCGTGCATGTCGCCCGCCTCTACGCCGATGAGCACTCCGTGGAGCTTCCTGCCGTCACGTGTCAGAATCTCGACGTCGTTGCCCTCGTTCTTTACAAACTGGGCGCGTATCTGCATCGGCGAAGTGATGCCTGCCGAACCGACCTCAAGCTCATAGTCCTCGGCGTCGCGGTCGAACGCAGCTTCTATCGCGCGCGTCACCTTGGCGCACTCGTCGATGTCCACGCTCGTGGGACTATCGAGAGTCACCGTTATCGTATTGTCGGGGCTCACGCTAATGTCTACAATGAAAAGGTCGGTGCCCTCAATGGCGTCTCCGACAGTTTTATGCAGTAATTCTTTATCTATCATATCGGCTTGGCACACCCCCAAATAAAGAGGAGAAGGCGCCTGCCCTCTCCTCCTCTTGAAGATGTTGTGCAAAATTAATAAATTTCTGCAAACGGAAGGTTGTTGTTATATAGATTTAACTTTTGTTAGTATTAATTATCTTTATTATATTGCCTTTGGCATAGGACTAACGATGAATCTGGCTATGTAAGCGTAAAATAATATCAGCAAGCGCCGGAGAAGCGTGCCTGCAGTTTCTTGCGGGCGAAAAAGATACGGCTTTTGACAGTTCCGAGAGGCAGAGCCATGTGTTCGGCTATCTCCTCGTATTTATATCCCGATACGTGCATCGAGAACGGCACGCGGTATTCCTCGGGGAATTCGTTGATGGCGGCTGTGATTTCAGATGCGCTGTAGCTGTCCTCGGGCGATTCTGCATAGCTTTCGCCGAGATTCAGCAGATAGAGGTTGTCGGTGGTATCTACGATTGTGGCTGCGCGCGACTGGCGGCGGTAGTTGTTGATGAAGATATTTCGCATTATCGTGAACACCCAGCCTTTGAAATTTGTTCCTTCTGCGAACTTGTCGGCATTGTCGAGAGCCTTGAGGGTCGAGTCTTGGAGAAGATCGTAAGCATCGTCACGGTTTCCGGTCAGCATGTATGCGAAATTAAGCATGTTGCTCTGGAGGTTCATCAGGTTGGTCTGGAATTTTACGCTTGCCATAGTGAGAATTTTTATAGGATTTTTGTGTTGTTGTTTTGTTTCGATGTCCAAAATTAGGCATAATTTAGGCGATGAAAGAATTTTAATGTTAATATGTGTTAATTACAGAAAACTTTCTTTGAATTGATTCTTATTATATTGTTTTTCAGTGCTTTACAACACCTAATACATATTACAGAATTGTTACACCACCACAAAATGCAACACCTTTGTAACAGAATTAACATCGCCCGACATGGCTTCAGACGACTCTCATAAAACACCGTGAAGGCGCGAAATCCGACAATAATGCTTATCTTTGCTTTATGAAACTCAGAGCAGAACAGATACTTGAATCCGCCGGCATCCGACCGACGCCAAACCGTCTCATAGTCATGCGGCAGCTGATGGGCTCGGAATGCCCTCTCGGACTTGTAGAGCTCGAGCAAACCATCGACACGCTCGACAAATCGAGCATCTTCCGCGTGCTCAATCTTTTCCTCAGTTCCCACATAGTGCATGCCGTAGAGGACGGGCGCGGGTACACGAAGTACGAGCTGTGCCACAGCGGCAGCGACCACTCCGACGACGACCAACACCCGCATTTCTACTGCCGTGTCTGCCAGCGCACCATCTGCCTTCACGACATCGAGATTCCAGACCTCACGCTCGGCGAAGGCTACAAGCTCGAATCGGTCAACTTCATGCTTAAAGGCGTCTGCCCCGACTGCGCCGGAAAATAACAGACCTTCCCATCTTCCGATAATACACATTCTGTAAATATGGACTCACAAGAAAGAATAATGTCTCAATCAGAACCAGAGTCAGAGAATGAAATTATAATATACCAACCCGATGAAACCCTGAAACTTGATGTACGCGTTGAAGCCGACACTGTATGGCTTACCCAAGCCCAAATGGCAGAACTGTTTCAAGCGACTAAACAAAATGTAAGTTTACATATATCAAACATTTTCAAAGAAGGTGAGCTCGAAGCTTCGTCAACTGTCAAGGAATACTTGACAGTTCAAAATGAAGGAAAGAGAAAAGTAAAACGTGTAATTTCATATTACAACCTCGATATTATCATATCGGTAGGATATAGAGTCAAATCATTGAGGGGCACCCAATTCCGCCAATGGGCAAATAAAATTTTGAAAAGCTATCTGCTTCGCGGTTACTCAATAAATCAAAGATTAATCGAAATAAGCGACAGACTTGACCGTAGACTTCTGGATCAGGATGGCAAAATAGCTCAGATTCGTAAGGACGTAGATTTCTTTGTGCGAACAGCCATACCACCTCATGAAGGAATACTTTTCGAAGGACAGATTTTTGATGCATATTATATCACATCACAACTTATCCGAAAGGCGGCGAAACGCATAGTATTGATTGACAATTATATCGATGAAACCGTTTTTATTCAACTTGACAAAAGAAATCCCGGAGTTACAGCGATTATTTATACCCATACGATTTCACGCCAATTACGACTTGACCAACAAAGGCATAATTCACAATATGAACCTATAGATATACAAACATATCGTCGAGCACACGATCGATTTTTAATAATTGATGAAGAAATCTATCATCTTGGAGCCTCTCTAAAAGATCTCGGAAAGAAACTCTTTGCTTTCTCACTAGTGGACGGAATCACAGGCACGGAATTATTATCGAGACTCTGAATGCTTTAAAACACCTTTTAACGTTAATTTCAAGAAAGACAAATAAGGCTGCGCCGGATAGCGCAGCCTTATTGCTTATGTCCTGAACGGCTGTTTAGCCGATAAAGTACATGTTCATTGGTGATGTCTCGGAGAGAGTCAGCAGCGAGCTGTAGAAGAAGCTTACGATGCCGAGAAGCAGGATGCCTGCAACGGTAATCCAAAGACCGAGGCGCTCGCCGAAGCTCGACTTGAACGTCGGAATCACACATTCGTCAGGCTCGATAAACATAGCCTTGACAACGAGCAGATAGTAGTAGAGCGACACGATGGTGTTGATCAACGCGATGAGCACGAGCACATAGATTGCCACGCTGCCCTGGTTGATGGCTCCAGTGAAGATGAAGAACTTCGAGAAGAAGCCAGCGAAAGGAGGAATGCCTGCGAGCGAGAACATCGCCAGCATCATCGCTACCGACAGACGCGGATTGGTGCGGTAGAGACCCTTGTAGTCGTCCATCGACACTTTGCCAGTGGCATTCTCGATGGCGCCGATAACGCCGAATGCCGCGAGGTTCGAGAAGATGTAGACAAGGATGTAGTACATCATCGCAGCCATGCCCATGGCGTTGAAGGCAATCACGCCGAGCATGATGTAGCCCGCCTGAGAGATGGACGAGAAAGCGAGGAAGCGCTTCATGTTGCGCTGGCGGATTGCGAAAAGGTTACCGACGGTGATTGTCAGGATAATGAGCGCGTAGAGCATCCATTCCCATACCTGGCTGTAGACAGAGCCGAAAACCTGCGCGAGCACCACGAGGAAAGCGAATGCAGCGGCACCCTTCGAGATTACCGAAAGATAGGAGGTGACGCTTGTGGGCGCTCCCTGGTAGACATCGGCTGTCCAGAGGTGGAAAGGAACAAGCGAGAGCTTGAAGCCGATGCCGCCGATGACAAATGCGAGGGCGATGACGAGCAGCGTGTTGATCTCGCCGTTGAGCGCGAAGTAGATGTTCTCGAAATAGAGCGAGCCGGT
>JAGBDG010000006.1 GCA_017937625.1 Muribaculaceae bacterium
CATGATGTCGCATATCCTCGAACGGTATTTCTCCAACACCAAACGTGTAGAAGTCACCGACCGGCTTGCCGAAGGACTGCTCATGGCACTGATGGCGGAGGCTCCGCGCGCAATGTCAGACCCCTCAGACTATGACGCGCGCGCCAATATCGAATGGGCAGGCACGCTCGCCCACAACGGACTTATGGGCTGCGGACGCAACGAGGACTGGTCGTCGCACGCGATAGAACACGAAATCAGCGCCATGTATCCGAATGTGGCGCATGGCGAGGGACTTGCTGTTGTATTCCCGGCATGGATGGCGTTTATGGCGCATCACCGTCCGTCGAAAGTCGCCCAGCTGGGCAGGCGCATCTTCGGTGTCGACGAGAAGGACGACCGTACGGCGGCAATAGAGAGCGCGGCTGCTTTCCGCGCATTCGTGTCTACTATACTCCGCCTTCCGCTGACATTCAAGGATCTCGGAATCGAAAATCCCGATATCGATAAGTTTGTTGAAAGATTGCACAAGAACAAAGGCGAGGAGATCGGCGGCTACTACCGTCTCGGTCCTGCCGACACACGCCAGATCTACGAGCTCATGCTCGCTCCCGAGCAGAAGACCGTGGAGGAAGTGACCGAAGCGTGACAGATTATTCTTCGAAAATACCTGCGCCCTGGCGGATTACCGTCGGGGCGTCGCTTTCCATGATGTCAACTATGGTGCTCGGCACGGGACGCATCTCCCCGCCGTCGACGGCAAAGGCAATGTCCTGACTGCCGTCGTATCTGTCGGCTATCGCGTATGCGTCGAGCGTGTCGCCTTGAGCGCAGATTCCCTCGTCTATTTCCACAGACGAGCTCATCACGGGATTGCCGAGCTCGTCGGCGAGGGCGCGTGCGAAATCGTTGTCGGGTATGCGCACGCCTACACTTTTGCGGCTGCGGAAAACCTTTGGCAGCTTTGTGGCTGCGGGCAGAATGAATGTGAACGCGCCAGGCAGGTACTCCTTGAGCATGCGGAATGCCTTGTTGTCGATGCGGGTGTATTCCGCTGCCTGCGATATGTCGCGGCAGACGATGGATAGCATGTTTTTCTCCGGATTCAGGTTCTTGAGCCGGCAAAGTTTTTCAACGGCACGGGCGTTGAGCGCGTCGCATCCGAGCGCATAGAGCGTGTCGGTGGGATAAATGATGATTTTGCCGTCGCGCAGCGCATCGGCGGCTTCTGCGACAACGCGCCTGTCGGCGCCTCGGCATGAAAGCAGTCTCATGGTCGTGTCCTCCGGATACTTGTCTTTATATTTTTTGCTTCGGCATATTTTTCGAGCAGACCGCGTATCATGTCCTCGACTTCGGCGACGGTATGCTCGCCTTCGCCGTACATGTTTACGGTCATGACAAGGCGGCGCGTGGTCTCGCTGAGCTTCGTGCGCTCGTTGTCGGATGTTGGTGTGCCGATGCCTCCTATGGCGTCGCGGAATACTGGCATTCCGGCGATATTGAGTTCTCCGCGACCGATTGCCTCGTAAGGCTCGCCCTCGCGACCCGCGCCGAGCGTGAGGGAGTCGCCTGCGATATGGTCGGCGTCGAAACCGCCGATAGATATGCCGGTGCGTAGCGAAACGAGGTTTATGAGGTCGATGACTGTGAGAGTGCGGTAGAGTCCGAGACCCTTGACGGCACGGCGGCATAGCGCCTCAGCGCTGGGGCGGTAGCGGTTGGGCTCCTTTCCGAGAGCTTTGTAGACGCGACGCGTAGCGTCGATTGCGGGACGGTGGCGTATCTCTTCCATGGCGTAGCGCCCGGCGACAGCTGCCATTTCGTCGGTTATCTCTTTCCACAGGCTTTCGGACGTAGGACCGTTCACGACCTCCGCCTCAACAAGAAGCTCCGTGAGTTCCGGAGCTGCCTCGATAATCTCTTTGCCGAATGATATTTCCATAACATTGCAAAGATACTCGTTTTGCCCCACATTCACTCTCCATATCAGAAAAAAGTGTAATTATCGCATGGAAGATTGGTCTTGTTTCGGGTGATCCGGATACTTGACAACTCTCTTTATCCAGTTATCTCTTTGGTCGAAGGCATCTTTGACGTTCCCTTTCACTTCGAGTAAGGTAAGGTCGGGGGTACAGGGAGTTCGGCCTTTTCCGGTTCTACTGTCGAAACAGGAGGCTGTGTTATAATTAGATTTTTGACACAGCCTCCTGTCTTTTCGCTATTTGTTGATTTGCCGGATCATGACTGGCAAATCGCATTCATAAGCAGGAGTGATAAGAAGTTTGTGATTTTCATTGTTATTGAATGTCTGTGATGTCGGATTACTTCTCAGTCAGTTGCAGGAATGTTGATTATTCGGGAATTTCATTTCCTGAAAAATCGAACCAATAGTCCTCATATCGCCGGGTAGACTTATTGTGTGCCCTTATATGAATCTTGCCATCTCTGATTGAACACAAAAGGCTGTTCAGGGGCAGCAATGTCTTTTTATAGCCGTTTTTAAAATCGTAGGCATAGATTTGCTGTGTGCGTCCGTCATCATTTGAGATTGTTGCCAAAGCTCCATTTCCATTACTGTCAATCTCAAGGCTATGGTAAATCGGTTCGACTACAATCTCCCCATTTTTGTAAATTCCTCGGTAGTAATACCCAGCTAACCTATTTGACATTTCGACTAAAACATTCCCATCGACCATTTCCCTTATTTTGCCAAACTCCATCGGGACAATTATTTTTCCTGTCATATCCGCCACCCCAAGCAGATTAAGGGGTTCGTCATCCACAAAGGTTCTTGTTTTCCCATTGGCTGAAGTAATAGTATACTCTTTGTTTGGGATGGTTTGAAGGGTAATGACTTGGTATTCCTCTCCGTTTTTCTGATCTCGGATTCTGTATGAAGAAGATGCTCCTTCGATTTCATTGAAATTTTTTCCAATTTGAGAGTCGCCTCCACACGAGGTAGCAATTACTGCCAGAAGAAGGCTCAAAAGATACAAAGTTTTTTTCATGATGTGTTTGAGTGCCGCGGTCATCCTCTCGTTGGCATGATTGGTATATAAGAGAAAACGTAGGAATCTGTATCTGTTACCGTCCTACAGGCAAAGGCTTCTTGCATTGCCCTTTAAATGTCGGACGACAACGCAGAAGCCCTCGCTTGTATATGCAGGATAATTACATATCCACGGGCATCTGCCGTTGCTCAATCCTTGACATCTGAATGAAATCTTGCGAGATAATCTGCTTGTCAAGAATCAGCGCGGATAAACGCTTTCTTATGTATTTTCACCACATTCCGCTCCGCTTAATCCTGGACCAGGGTTTCTGCGAGGCGGTCGGTGACCGCTAAGTTACAAATAAATTTTGAGATTCAGCGTCTATTGTGTAGAAATGAATTGCGCAAGCGATGAGGAGTTGTTTGCGCAGTTAAAACGGACTTTAGTAATAAGTTTCTTAGTAAGAAGTTTGTTACTAACAAAGTTATTATTTAACTTTGTATTATAAATTGAATTGAAAAACAATGGAGAATAAGCCTTTTATATTCGGAGTGGCGACGTCGGGCGATAATTTTACCGACCGTGAGAAGGAGACTGAGCGTCTTTTGCTTAATTTCAGGCACGGTGTAAATACGGTGCTGATATCACCCCGTCGCTGGGGTAAGACTTCATTGGTGCAAAAAGTCTGTCGCCTTGCACAGTCCGATTCATTGAAAATTGTATATATCGACATCTTTTCGTGCCGTAGCGACCGGGATTTTTACGACGCCTTTGCTTCTGCCGTTCTCAAACAGACATCTTCGAAAGTGGATGAATGGCTTGAGAATATTAAATTATTTCTCTCAAGAATCAGTCCTAAAATATCGATGGGCGCGGATCCGATGACAGATTTTTCCGTATCGCTTGAGTTGAATCCCAAGAACGAGGACATTGATGAAATCCTTCAGCTTCCTGAAAAGATAGCTCAAAAGAAGAAGTGCAATATCGTCGTTTGCATAGACGAGTTCCAGCAGATAGCGGAGTTTAAGGATTCCAAGACGTTCCAGAAAAGGCTGCGTTCAGTATGGCAGCTGCAGAAATCGGTATCCTATTGCCTGTTCGGCAGCAAGAAGCATCTGATGAACGAACTGTTCGAGAAACGAAGTCTGCCGTTCTACAAATTCGGCGATGCCATATATTTGCAGAAAATAGGTACGGAAGACTGGATTGATTATATCTGTGGTCGCTTTGAATCTACAGGAAAACATATTTCGCAAGAGCTTGCCGAAAAGATTTGTCAAGTTGTCGACAATCATTCCTCCTATGTCCAGCAGTTGGCATGGCTTGTATGGATTCATGCTGATAAAACCGCGACAAACGAAGATTTCGATGCGGCATGTCAGGACCTTATCGACCAGAATACGCCATTGTTCGAAAAACAGACAGAGAGTCTTACGACATATCAGATGAATTTTTTGCGTGCTATCTTAGACGGTGTCGACGATGAATTTACAAAGCAGGAAGTATTGCAGAAATATCAGCTTGGCTCATCTGCCAATGTAACTGCCATAAAGCGGGCGTTGGTAAATAAAGAGATTGTCGAGATAGAAAAACGCAAGTCGACTATTGTCGATCCTGTAATGTCAATGTGGTTGAAACGCGAGTTGCGCCCGCAAGAGTAATTGTTTTTTGCAGCCATGAAAAGCCATTTTGGAGGAAAATCACGATGGCTGGGGCGAAAAGTTTGGAAATGAGGGAAAAAATGCCTAAATTTGCAAGCCATTACGAAAATCGGCGTCTTACCAGCGCTATTTCAAATTGGATTAAAACGTTTTAAAGAGTTAAGTAACAATGAAAAAAGACATTCATCCCTCAAACTACCGCGAAGTGGTATTCAAAGATATGTCCAACGACGAGATCTTCATCACTCGTTCGACTGTTGCCACCCGCGAGACTATCGAGGTTGAAGGCAAAACCTATCCCCTGGTGAAGCTTGAAATCACCAGCTCCTCGCACCCCTTCTTCACCGGCAAGCAGAAGCTGGTCGATACAGCAGGTCGCGTGGACAAGTTCATGAGCCGTTACGGCGCACGCAAGAAGAAATAAGGTTTTTGCCGGTCCATGCGCAGGACCCAAAACGAATTTCGGAGGACAGAAAAAATCTGTCCTCTTTTTGTTTTTATAACGGCAAAAGCGTTATATTTGCGGTCAACAATAAAACACAAATAACATGAATGTAGATTTTGTAACGGCAATCAAGGTTTATTTTGCCAATTATGCCAATTTCAGAGGACGCTCTACCCGCGCCGAGTACTGGTGGGCGATGCTTTTTGTTTTTCTTCTCGGTCTTGTAGTAAGCTTTTTCGAGTCGAGCATACTTTCCACACTGTTCTCTCTCGGTCTGTTGCTTCCTAATCTGGCAATTCTTGTCCGCCGATTCCACGACATAGGTAAGAGCGGTTGGTGGGTTTTAGGATTCACGGTCATATCCTGGATTATCGCCGGTGTGTCGTTCAGCTCGGTGTTCATGTCGATTATCAACGGAGCTGACCTTATGTCGTCAATCATGAATTCGCTTACTTCCATAGGAATAGGTTCAGTTCTTCTCCTTGCAGTGGATATCTGGATGCTCGTATGGCTTGTCAAGCCGAGCGGTCCCGACAACAAGTACGGTCCGAACCCTTACGGAGAATAACTTATAGACGACGGATTTTGCCGTTCTGCGTACGAGGCAGTTCGGCTACAATCTCGATATTCTTGGGGCAGCGTCGATGGTCGATGCTGCCCTTCATTTTTTCGAGCAGAGCTTCGGCGTCGATTTCTCTTTCGACTACAAGAGTCACCGCCTGACCCCATGCCGGGTCGGGACGCCCGGTCACATAGTACTCGCGGTCTTTGAGGAAGGGCGCGTAGAGCGTCTCGAGCTCTTCGGGATACATCTTTATGCCTCCGCTGTTGATGACATTGTCGAAGCGTCCGCGCCAGCGGAACTCCTGCGGAGACAGCAGCTCGACGATGTCGTTGGTCTGGAGTCGTCGGAAAGAGTAATGCGGTGCCTCGATGACAAGGCGGCTGTCGGCATCGCAGGAGAACGACACTCCGGGCATGGCGCGGAACACGCGCGACGGGTCGGCGGCATCGGCGAGCGCCACGTGGCTGCATGTCTCTGTCATTCCGTAGCTTATGTATGCCCGGTAGCCGAGGCGTGTCAGCTCGCGACAAAGGTCAGGACCAGGCGAAGCACCGCCTATGATGAGATTGCGTATGCGGGCGCAGTATTCCGGTCGGGCGATGAGCGATGGCAACTGAGACGGAACGACCGGCATGATGTCGTAGACCGTACCGTCATCGGGCAGCACGATAGTGTTGCTGACGGGCAGCCCGACCACGCGGTAGTCGCCTGTCAGCGCTCTGACAATCATCATCTTGCCTGCGATATAGTCCGTGGACAATGGCAATGCCGCCACGGAGCTGCTGCCGAGATCGAAAAATTCGTTCGTGGCGCGAGCCGATACGAGCATGTCGGCTTTGGGCAGACGTATTTCCTTGGGCTTGCCCGTGGAGCCTGACGTGTGGGCGCAGATGTAAGGCTTGTCGTCGCGCCACTCGGCGATGAAACTGTCTACTGGCGCCATGGCAGATGTTCGAGCGACTGCCGCACGCCGTCACGCCGGCGCCATAGGCGGCTGCCGCGCAGTTCGAGAGGCGACGGAATATTGTTATCGTAGAGTTGACCCGTTCCGAGTCCCTGCGGCATGGCGGGACGATACCTCGATACCCATGCGGCGATGTCCTCCAGACCGATGTTCGACTCAAGAGCGGAGGTCGCCCACCAGTTGCCTTCGCCGGCAATGGATATGTACTCGTCTGCTGCTCGGAACCCGCCGCAGAGCGCGGGCTTGAGGATGAGATATCGCGGCGCGATTGCGCTGACGAGCTTCTTCTTCTCTCCGAAAGTGCGGAAGCCGATAAGCTCCTCGTCGAGAGCTATGTCGATGGGGCTCAGTCGACATATTCTTGACATCTCCTCAGTCTGTCCCGCCTTTATCGGCTGCTCGATGGAATGGATGTCGAAGGCTGAGAGCCTTTCGAGACGACCGAGGGCGTTCTCCGGCGTGAAACTGCCGTTGGCGTCAAGGCGTATCTCAAGGTCGGCGGGGCTGAAACGCTGGCGGATGCCGCGCAAAAGCTCGAGCTCGTCATCGAAGTTGATGCCTCCGATTTTGAGCTTGAGCACGCGGAAACCTTTGTCGAGCTTTTCGGATATGCGCTTAGCCATAAGCTCCTTGTCGCCCATCCAGATGAGTCCGTTGATGGCTATTCCTTCGTTTCCGAGCTGCCAGTCGGTCGGCGCCGCATCGCCGTTGAGGCGTGCGAAGGCGCTTTCGAAGCCGAAAGCTATGGAGGAAGGCAATGTCGAGGCAATGGCTACTTCGGGGTTGGCGCACGCACGGGCGAGGCGCTGTTCGAAGTCGGGCGTGTCTTCCTCGGACAAGCCTTCGAAAAGCGGCACTTCGCCGTATGCCACGTGTCCCCCGTCATCGGCGAGACGTATGAAATAAGTCTTTTTGCGCCTCATGCTTCCTCGCGAGGTGATAGCCTCGAACGTGAAGTCGAGGACGTACGGACACCATTGAGCCGTTATCATCCCGGGAACTGAGGGAACTGGTCGAAGTCGGGGTCCCGTTTTTCGAGGAACGCCTGTGCGCCTTCCTGAGCCTCGTCCATGAGATAATACATCAGCGTAGCGTCGCCGGCGAATTCCATAAGACCGTGCTGGCCGTCGAGCTCGGCGTTGAGGGCGCGCTTGACCATACGGATGGCGAATGGGCTGCGGCTGATGATGGTGCGACACCAGTCGACAACCTCGTCCTCAAGCTTGTCGAAAGGTACGACCTTGTTGATCATGCCCATCTCGAGGGCTTCCTGAGCGGTGTACTGGCGGCAAAGATACCAGATTTCCCTCGCCTTTTTCTGACCCACGCAGCGGGCGAGGTAGCTTGAGCCGAAACCCGCGTCGAAGCTGCCTACCTTCGGACCTGTCTGTCCGAAACGTGCGTTTTCTGAAGCAATCGTGAGGTCGCAAACGACCTGAAGGACGTTGCCGCC
>JAGBDG010000056.1 GCA_017937625.1 Muribaculaceae bacterium
ACGACACCCGTTATGCATTTCTGTTACTGTATGTTAACCCGGAGTTAAAGAAAATGTTTTCCGGCGAACGTTAGCATATATTGTCTAATTTTGGCTCACAGATAATCTACTGTCTATGAAAAAACTTCAGATTGTCCTTCTTATGAGCCTCATGACGGCTATCGGCGTCAGGACATACGGCAATATCGTCGTCGCCGACTCGCTCACCCGTCTGCCGCTGCCAAGCGCTTCTGTATTCGACAGCAAAGGACGCGCCGTCGCCATGACAGACAATGCAGGCGTCATACCGCCGTTTTCTCCCGAAGCATTCCCCGTCACAGTCCGATACCTCGGCTTTCAGGAGAAGGTCATACACTCCGCTTGCGCCGACACAGTTTTCCTCTCATCCGTCCCTACACACCTCGGTGAAGTCATCGTAGAATCACGCAGCCACAAACTCCTGCATATCCTCGCCTACGTCAGGGAATACTCCACCCTCTCCTCCTACACAGACACGGTTTTCCTTTTCCGCGAGAAGATGGTCGACTACATGCTCAATCCCGACAAGGCGCGCTTCAACGGCTGGAGAAGTCCGCGTATCATCAAAAGCCGCTCCTACTACCGCTTTACCGACGCCTACGGTCTCGACAGCGTCAGCAACCGCTGCGGCCATCATTTCTCGTGGTCCGACTGGGTCGGCATACCCCACTCGCCATCTCTGCCGCGGCGCGTCAGAGAATCCGGGATATCTACCGACACAATCTTCGGGCGATACAGTCCTGCCGAAATATGGATGAGGAACGACGACCGCATGATTGTAGACGTCGACGTGCTCGCCGACACAGCAAGCCGTCGGTGGGTGCCGAATCTGTCGACATTCTTCCGCAAGAACCTCGACTTCGAAAAGTTCAGAACACGATTCCGATACGCAAACGTAACCGAAGACTCAATCCGCACCACTGGGCTTGCCGGTTATTCTTTCAACATCGAATCCAATGGTCGAGGACATGACATATTCCGCTTCAGTCGCCACGACATCCCCTGCTATGTCAGCACCTTCGGCGAAGTCTACATTCTTGATAAAGAATACATTACCGTCAAAGAAGCGAAGATATGGGATAAACGAGACTTTTCCGACAAAAGCATCGAGCTGATTGAGTCGCCCGACGCGCCCGACCTGCAGCAGCCTATCCTCGACCTCATCGCCCGCGTCGACGCGATAGACCACAACCGGACACGCCTCGACTTCACGCCCGACCAACGCCTCGTAGCTAAGCATCGCCACAAGGAAAACTTCGCCGGTCGCGCCTTCAACCTCCTCAAGAACCTCACCGGCATCTCCGCCTACAAGCACCGCAAAAACCTCAACGACCAATGGGACACCTTCCGCCGCTCCCGCAAAAAATAATCCTCTCAGCCACAAAGCGCTCCGCCTTCTTTGCAACAGCAGAGCGCCGGAGGTGCGATGTCCCTTCAACCCGCTGCGAAGCTGCGGGATAGTTCCTCCCATCTATATTCGAGGCAAGCCGCGGAGCACGCGCAGCCTCGAGCGGCGACAGCCAAGGCTCTCATCTGTGCCCAGTCCCGATGCAACCCATGATGTCCGTTCAGGACATCGATTTACTCGTAACGCCTCGGCGTGCCGGGGAGAGCCGATTTACCGCTCTACCGCCGATTGCGGCAGATGCTGATCGAACCATTCCATATTACGCTTAAGAGCCGTTTTTATCCGCTCCGCTCTCAGAGAGACAGTCTGCGTCGGATCATCATTCCACCTCTCGCAGTCCTTGTTCCATGCCGCCCCAAGCGGCAACACTGTCTCATCAATGTAATTATAGATTTCCGACAGCCTTTCGGGATACACGGCTCTCCAGACAGACCTCACAGCCCTGCCAAAGCTTTCATAATGCATGATTTCTCCTATCCAATGCGGAGTGAATCCATAATGAACCTTCATCCTGAAAGTATAATCAGTCTTTTCACGGTTGTAGCACACAAGGTCCCATACAGGACCTGCTGTCCATCTCGCATCAGCTGCCAGATCTTTATGCAGATAGAAGCTTCCGTGAAAACCGTCCGGATTATCCATAACCTCCTGAAGGATGAAAAAACGCGCCATGCTTTCCACATCGATGTATTTTTCCCATTCCGTCGAAGTCTTGTCGGAAGAATAGATTGCCGCGTTTATTGCTTTAAACTCGTCAGTAAGCCACTTCAACTGCGCCTCCGACAGATTTTCCGGCGAATGATAGCGCAGCGTGAGATTCCATTGGCTGTTTTCGGGAATCGTAATCTGATTTTCGTCATGATAGTTGTCAACCTCGACAAGCCAGCCTCCTTTTATTAAGTCGGGGTTTGTTTCCTTGTCCTGTTGTTCATAGATATTTACTCTGTTTTCATCAATCCGTATGGTTTCTGTCAGGAAATAAAGCCCGATATAGTCGCCGTTCAGCACCACCTCTATCGGTCGGAAACTCGGAGTCCAGGCTAACCCCATAAGTTTACCCAGTTGCAGCCCCGCGACAGTATTCTCAGTCGGCTTTAGCAACGCCCAATGTTTGTTTTCAGGCATCCCCAATATAGCGGTCTTTTTCCCTAACTTGATTTTGTAAGGTTTCTTCACTCCCTTCCATGAGGAATGTCCTCTGCCGCGTATCCGCATAGGCAACGGCTCAGCCTCCGTTCCGAGCGCCTCCACTCCTTCCGTCCCCATAGGGTCGAGCCGGTAATAGGCATTCAAATATACCTCCTTAGACACGATAGGTTCATTATTTTCAGTATCTATGTACAATACCGGCAATGTACCCGATGTAATTGTTGGCAAAAGCACAGGCGGATTGACCTGCTCAATCTCATCCGCACACGAAATAAACATCAAAAAGCCCGTCAGGCAGGATAATACTTTGATGGTTTTTAGCATTACTTTTATAGTTTTTGTGGTAAAGTTCATCTTATAGATGATCTTTACGCGCAAAGACTGCATCAACCGAGGTCCTTTTACCATGTAAATCTAAATCCCATCGGGATTGTGAACTCAAACGGCTTTTCTTGACGTATTGTCCTAATATCTGAACCGGCATTGAAATAATATCTGAACGATGGTTCAGCGTATATGCTGAATGATGGTGTGAAATGATACTGTATTCCGAGTCCACCCTCTACCGACCACTGCAAGGGAGCATTAATACGGATAAAATCCTTATTCGTGGTTCCTGATTGCGGAGAATATTCCAAAATTGATTGAGTGCCATAGACAGGAATATCCAACGCAACGCCGCCCTGACCATACAGTGAGAATCCATTATACGTGAACATCCGATAGTTGAGCTTTAACGGAACGCCTATGTAATGTATGCGCTGGATTGTTTCTTTGTGCATCAGCTCGCTTTCCGAAAGGAAGTCTGACCGCAAGAATGTGTAACGCAGCCCGGTTTCTATGCTCCAACGTGATGTAAGCGGCTTATTGAGCGACAGACCGACAACCACCGGCATATAGTGGTGTACCTTTTTCGTCACCTCGATTTCTCCGGTAGGACCTTCCACATCGGGAATGCTCGGATTCGGCGCCATGTAACGGCTCATATCATTATGTCCCGATGTGCCGGAGAAAGCTAATGATAATGACCGGTCGCTTGTTTCGGCAATTTCTTTGAACGGAATATCGTTTTCGGCAATATAATTCTCATAATCAATCTGTTGAGGAATCACACTTGTCGAATCAGCAGCAATAATGCGCTTTTCTTCCACTGTCACACTGTCTTTCGGCTCAACCGCTTCGGCAATAGCATCCTCAGATACAAGCCGTTGCGAATCATCTACATTTCTTGCTTTTAAAATTTTGTTATCCGAACCGGCATCGTTTTCAGTTATCGGGTCGACAATGTCTGTACCCGAGCTGCAGCTTGTTTCGCCAATTTTAGGAGGCTTGCTATCATTCCTGTGCCTCAAAACGCTATTCCAGATCAATAATGACACCGCGATAATTGACAGAGCGCCGATTTCCGCCTTATACTTCGTTATAAGACGCCGCAGCATTGCCTTGGCATGCGCAAGCTGTGAAGACGACGAATGAGGAGCTATGCCGAGTAAGGCGCCGATTTCTTTGTGCGTCATCCCCTCAAGTACTGCAAGCCGGAATACCTTGCCATATCCGGTCGGAAGTTGATTGATGATAGTGTCGAGTTCTTCCCAAGTCAGTTCAGCTGTCCCATGGCTGTCATTGTCTGCGTCTTCGG
>JAGBDG010000057.1 GCA_017937625.1 Muribaculaceae bacterium
ATAATGCCGCGTTCCTGCCCCCGTTGAGTTCGATAAGGTCAGAATCGGTGACAGACGATACCGGAGTATGGTCTTCGATGGTCTTACTCTGCGCTGCGATAGCGTCTATAATCTCGTTCTTGATTATGTTCTTTTCTTGCTCTGTCATATTTTCCTCCATGCTGATGTTATATGTCTGAGGCTGTCGGGGGTCCGCCTCAGGGCTATGCGGTTGAGCATTTCTTCTTTTAAATCGCGCGGTTTGGTGAACTGACTCTGCCTCAAGCTGATGCTATAGACGAATCGCTCGCCGTCGACATCCTCGCTGACTTTCTCGGGCGTCGCTTCGCGTAGGCGGCTGTATCGTTCGCCGTCGACATATACAAGGTCGCATGACAGCACTCTGTTGACCATCTCGCCAAACCATGCGGGCACCCCTGCGGACGTACCGATCGTGAGTTTCTTCGCGGTGCTGTCCCTTGCGTAAAGTTCCACAATGTCGGCGTCTATTGTTTCGAACTGCTCGTTGTCTACCGAGAAATCCCATCCTTCGTCCTTGAAGCCACCCGGAATGCGCAAATCAAAGAAATACCTGCTGTGATTTATCAGCGTAGCTATATCCGAGCGGTCGCGGTTGGTGTTGCGGCAGAACTGAATCAGCACGGTCTGCGAGAGGATGTCTTTATCATCGGTCACAATCACCGCATTGCTCGTCATGTTTCCACATCTCAGAGTGTAGTGTCCCGGCTCGAGGTCCCTCAGAAGATAGAACACTACGTCGGTGTCACCGAAAGGCACGCTGTTCCAGGAAAGGCTGTATGTGCCGTCAGCACCTTCAAGACTCAGCGGTGGCATTTCCTCGGTGCGCTTCTTGAAGCACTCGAGCATTATGTTGTCCTCGGTGGAGAAAACGTGCGGGAAGCAGTCACGGGGGCTGTTTCCGAAGATTACAGGATTGAACGGGCTGAATCTCATAGCACATCTTCTATTTTGGGGTCAAGGTAATTGACCTGTTGTACTTTTTGTGAGAACACGAAGCTGTTTACACCATCAGCCACCTGATCCTTCTCCGGCACAGATGACTGCGAGCGAGCATAGCGCAAGCCGTCGATGTAGACATATCGACATGTGAGGATTCTGTTGACCATCTGCCCGAACCATACAGGCACGCCCTCGCTCCCGCCTATGGTGAGTGTCTTCTGAGTTGACTCGCGCCCGTAAAGCTCGACAATGTCGCTGTCCTGACATACAAACTGCTCATTGTCGACGGAGAACGACCACCCGCCATCTTTAAAACCTCCGGGTATGCGGAAGGAGAAGAACAGGCGAGTATTGTTCACAGTGGCTACGACATCTGCTCTTGTGCGGTTGTCAGCCGGCGAATATTGCAGCAGCACTGTACTGTCGGAAAGGGACTCATCGGCAGACACGGCGAACACAGCGCTTTTCCTGCCCTCGAAAGTCACCGAGTAACACCCTTCCGCGAGCTTCAGCTTATAGACATACAGCTTGAGCGACGCGTTAAGCGTATGCGCCTCGGGGGCTGAAAGTGTCACCTTGGCATGAGCAGGTTCTGAATATAGCGTGAAATCGAGTGTTTCCGACGGCATGCCAAGTATCTCGACAAGAATGGTGTCATCGGTCGAGAATGTCTGCACGTACCGGCTCTCGGTGCCGTCGACTTTTGCAGAGGGGAAGAAAATCGGTGTGAAAGGACTCATTATCATGACACGATCTCCTTTACGATAAGTTTGTATTTTACGCTCTCAGCCTTGGCATACTTGAACGATACTTCCTGCACGAAACCTCGGTATGTTACTCCGCCGGACTCTACCTCATAGAGAGCGTCGGGGTTGAAAGAACCGTCTATTCCTCTGCACGAGAACTGAAGCTCACCGCATGTCAGAAGCGGAGAGGACAGAACGATGTCGGCTGACATCGCCTGCGTGCCTATCACTATGTCGCTGTTGCCATCGCTCGACGCAAACGCAAGAGTCAACGGCTTGCCCTGCATTCCTATGTATCCGGCATTGGCATTCACGCAAGCCATGGGCGAAAACACGCCGTTAAAGACCTCGTCGCTTATGGCGTTGGTTATCGTCGCCGATGTGTCGGGTATCCACGCGCCGCCGCTGCCTTCCTGGCAATAGACGAAGAAAACGTCATTGTCGGCAGTGGTGTCGGTGGTGTCGCTGCAACGCTTCTG
>JAGBDG010000058.1 GCA_017937625.1 Muribaculaceae bacterium
GCTGCGGCTGCTGAAAGCACAGAAGCCAGCAGAAGTATTGTTACTGAAGTTGTTCTCATGGTATTGTCCTTATTACTTGGCATTCAGCTTCTTCGTCGCCTCCACGTCGAGCGCGTCGGCAAGCACGCTTATCGGATTCTCGACAGGCACTCCGGTGCCCATCTCTATCTGCCACTTGCATGTCTCGCAGTCGGTGGCGACACTGTCGACTTTCTCGGCGAGAATCTGGTCGAAAAGCGACTGACCGATAGCCTGGGATATCGGGTACATCTCTTTCTTGAAACCATACGTGCCGGCTATGCCGCAGCACTGCGACTCGAGCTTCACGAAATCGACTCCGGGTATCTTTTTCAGCATCTCCACGGAGTAGACTGCCCAGCCGAGCTTCTGCATGTGGCATGGCGTATGATAGGCGATGCGCTTCTTATAGTCCTTGCGGAAAGCAAGCTTGATCTCGCCTTTCTCGAGCAGACGGTAGAGGAAGACTGTGGCAAGCATCATGTCCTGACGCACGTCTTCGTTGTCGATGCCAAGAAGATGCGGATACTCGTCGCGCATGGTGAACATACATGTCGAGCTTGTTCCCAGCAGCGGCATCTTCCCGTCCTTGACGGCGTGGCGGATGGAGGTGATGTTTATTTCCGCATCATGCTTGGCGCGGTCGATGAGACGGTTGGCAATCTTTGCCACGCCGCAGCATTTCTCCTTGTCGAGCAGCTGCACGCCGTAGCCCACGGCATTCATGATCTTGACGAAATCCTGACCGAGCTTCGGGAAGTTGTAGTTGACATAGCAGCCGTGGAAATACGCCACTTTCCTGGGGTATGTCTCCTGCTCGGCTGCGACGCTCTTGAACCACGACACGAACTTCTGACCGGAGTACTTTGGGAAGGTGCGGTGTTTGTCGACACCTATCGTGGCGTCCATCACAGCCTTCACCGGCTTCAGTCCGAGCGTAAAATTGGTGATGGGAGCGAAAGCCGACGCCATAGTGCCGACGAAATCGGTCTCCGCGAGCAGACGGTCGCGAAGCTTGACGGGCTTCTTGTCGTAGGTTATGCGTGCGCGCTGGATGATGTCGCCGATGCGTACGTTCGACGGACATGCCACCTCGCAGCGCTTGCAGTTTAGGCAATATTTGAGAGCGTAGTCGTAGAATTCCGGATTTTTCAGACGGTAGCGCTCGCCGTCGGGACCAGCCTGCTTGGGACCGGGATAATCAGGATTGACCGCCAGAACGGGGCAATAGACCGTACATACAGTACACTTGATGCACTGCTCAAAGTTGTCGCGGCTCTTGTTATGTATCTGATATTCTTCCATCGCTTAGTTGTTTTTCAGTATCTTGTCGGCGACGTGGAGAGCGGTCAGCACGGCAGTGCCCGCACCCGACTCCTCCTTGAGGGCGTTGTGTCCGCCGATGACGGAACCGACAGCATAAAGGTTCTTGACTGTTTTTCCGTCCTTGAGAGGATGGAAGTCATCGCTCACGGCAACGCCGAATTTCATATAGGGCTGCTCGGCGAAAAAATTGCGGTCGAACCACTTGTCGCGGTCGCCGTCGACATCGACGTCAAGACCGAAGACGGGCTCGTAGATACGGTGAGGCTCAGCTATGATACCGCGGCTGAAGAAATCGCCCGAGGCAAGGATATAGCTGTCGGCGACGAGCTTTTCATCGCCTATGTTGACGGTGTGGATATACTCTATCTCGCCGTTCTCGCTGATGCGTCCGTCGGTGACATTGTCGCCGAGCAGATATGTGCCTCCCAGGCGCTCGAATCGGCGGCGAAGCTGTGTCTGCATGCGCTGACCCGCAACGCTCATAGGTGTCGTGGCAACGCAGTAAAGCGGTTTGCCGACCTTGGCGCGGAGAGCCTTGACGGGTTCCTCGTCGTCCATGCCTACCACGCAGGGAATAAGGATTGCGTCGGCATCGCCTGCCGCCTTCATGACAGCATCGGCAAATTCGTCAAGAGCCTTGCCGTGGAGCTGACGTCCTATCGACGTGGCGCGCATCTCAGCCGTGCTGCGGCGCAGACGGTCGATTTCGGGAGTCGTCACGTACGATACAGAAGGCTCTATGCCGAGCTTCCTCAGACCGGAAGCGACAAAATCGGGATAGAAATCGAGGAAAGAAAGGACGCTGACAACCGCCACTTTCTTGTATTTCGAGAGGTCTTCGCGGGTAATGAAGTCGTCGAGTGTGAGCCAGCAGCGCTTGAATTCGCCCATCGGCGTCATGCGCTCGCTGTTGCGGCTGTCCTCGCCGCGGAGAGTAATGCCTGCGTCGGCGAAGAAAGGCTTCACTTTGACGGCAAGCTCTTTCACACGTTCTGCGCCGAGCATGCTGTAGGGATGTTCGGCTGGAAGTGTCTTCACAGCCTCGAGAGGGTCTTCGACAGCCTTGCCGTCGACGGTACCCAGCAGACCGAGAGAACCCGAGCTGAAATGCAGTGCGCTTTGTCCGAGCGACACTATGGCGACACGCTTGTTTTCTTTTGCCAGCGACAGTCCGGCAACAAGTCCGCTCAATCCGCCACCTATTATAATAATATCGTATTTCATTTGTTGTCGCAGATTGTTTTTTCGTTAATATTGCCAAGACCGCAGACTCCCTCGTAGATCCAGGCGGAGAATTCCGCTTCGACAAGGGTCTGACCCCAAGCCACGGGACGCATGCCTTTCCAGCGTTCGTTGACGAAGCTCTCGAGGTCGGTAAGCGCCGCTGTCTGACCGAAGCGCTTCGACATGATTGCCGACGCGCGGCAGGCGCAGATGCTGCCCTGGCATGTTCCCATGCCAAGACGGGTGCGGCGGCGCAGATTGACAAGATTGTTGACATGGAGCTTGTCGATGGCGTATTTTATTTCGCCGACCGACACCTTCTCGCACTCGCAGACCATCGCGTCGTCGTTGATATCTTTGGGAATCTGCGACGAGAGCGATCCGTGGCGTCCCTCGATGGCGAGCTGTTCGGTGCTCAGTGCTATCGTATGCGACTTCTCGCGTTCTTCGCGGTTTTCGGGTTCCGATCCGGGCAGATACTTCTCGGCGGTCTCGCACTTGGCGTCGACGCCGAGCTTCTCGCATGCCATGTTCGTAGCCCACTCCGCCATAAGACGATAGGTCATGAGCTTGCCGCCTGTGATGGTGATGAAGCCTTCCACGCCGTCGCGTTTGGCGTGGTCGAGACATACGATGCCGCGGCTTATGCTGCGTCCCGACGGGTCATTGTCGGCCGCCACGAGCGGGCGCACGCCGGCATAGGCGCGGAGGATTCGGGTATAGGCAAGCGACGGAGCAATCTGCATGCCTTCGCGCAGAAGGATGTCGACTTCTTCCTGAGTCACTTCCATATTGTCGACGCTGTCGTAAGGCACGCGGCTCGACGTCGTGCCGATAAGCGATATAGTGTCGCCCGGCACAAGGATATCGGCGTCAGAAGGCTTGCGGCAGCGGTTGATGACGATATTGTTGACGCGATGACCGAAAATCAGAAGAGCGCCCTTGGCGGGGAACATATTGATTCTGATACCTGCCTTGGCTGCTATCTCATGACCCCAGATGCCGCCGGCGTTGATGACAAGACGCGCCTCGATGTTCTTGAGCTCGCCGGTGCGGGCGTCACGAAGGGTCACGCCATGCACTCTGCCGTTGGTGAGGAGCAGATCTTCGACCTTGTGGTAGGTCATGACGTCGGCACCGTGACGCTGCGCGTCGATGACATTCGCGGTAGTAAGACGGAAAGGATCCACGGCTCCGTCAGGTACTTTCACCGCGCCGATGATGTCCTTGTTGATTGCCGGCTCCATTTGCAGGGCGAGCTTGGGGTCTACCGCTTCCGCGTTGATTCCTGCCTTGTGGCACGACTCGACGAAGAGCTTCTGATAGTCCAGATCGTCCTCGGGAAGCGTGACGAAGAAACCGCCGGTGTCTTCGACACAGTTTCGGGCGATACGCCTCAGAATCATGTTTTCCTTGATGCACTCCGATGCCGACTCGCCGTCCGTAACGGCATATCGCGCACCGCTGTGCAGCAGTCCGTGGTTGCGTCCGGTGGCTCCTGCCGTGAAGTCGAGACGCTCCACCAAGAGAGTCGACAGTCCGCGCATGGCACAGTCGCGTGCCGTGCCGGCGCCTGTCGCTCCGGCGCCTATGATTATGACATCATAAGCTTTTGGGGTCTGCTGAGTGTTCATTTGAATTTTTTCAAAGGATATAGTTTAGGTTTATGTTGTCTGTATAAATACGATTGCCAGAGGGCTTCAGGCTATGCCCGACATGCCTCCGGATTAGTTTATAGTATTTCGATACAAAAGTAGGAATATTTTTTCAAAAACAGAAAAAATTACTTTACAAATTTTTATACTTATTTAATTAAAACTCGCAAACTATTGTGACTCTTTGCTTTAATACAAAGAATATTTTTCCCATCCGCGACCAACAGTTTCGCTTCGAAAGCAAAATCGCTTCGTTTTAATAAATTTTCATAATCGTTTGATGATTTTTTGCTCGATTTCTTGTTTGTCTTCGAAAAAGAAACTAACTTTGCATCACACAAAGAGCATTAGTCTCTACGCGGAAAAGCAGTACCAATCCTTTTCCCTTAACCTACCACCTGAAAACACGAATTTTGCCGTCGCCGCAGCCCTTGGCTTTCATCGCCTCCGGAATGCCAGCCGCAGTAATTCAGCTCAGTAAACCGTGGTTATCAGGAACACCACGGGCTCGGCGCAAAATTCCTTCATGAAAAACTCACGGCAAACACAACGCTCTCTTCGCACTGCCAAATTTCGAAAGCATATTCTTCTCCGGCGCAACAAGAAGATTTTCGATGTGAAAAAGCAGATTATTTAAAATCTTTGCCCATATTGAGAAAAATTATAACTAAATTTGCGGAAATAAGCTGAAAACACATTTCTAATCCTAACTGCCATGACTAAGGAAGAACGCCATAATCTAATCCTTGAGACACTAATAAAGCACGAATCCATTACTGTGGCGAATCTGTCGTTACTGCTTGACGTATCGGCTGTCACAATCCGCAAAGACCTCAACGAGCTTGAGCAGAACCACCGCCTCTACCGCAGTCACGGCAGGGCTATTCTCATCGACCCGTACACGACGAACAGGTCTATCATCGAGAAAGAGAACCTCGCACGCCACGAGAAAGCGCTAATCGGTCAGTTCGCCAACACACTTATCACGAAGGACGATTCCATCATCATCGCCTCCGGCACCACCGTTCTCGCTTTCGCGCGCTGCATCCGCCCAATCCACAGGCTTACGGTAATATCGGCATCGCTGAAAGTATCGGAGCTTCTCGGCACCGACGAGTCCATCGACCTCATACAGCTCGGCGGCACGATGCGCCAGAGCAGCCTATCCGTCGTCGGCAAGTTCGCCGAGGCGCCACTGCGCGAATTTTCGTGCAGCAAGCTGTTCATCGGAGTCGACGGCATTGACCTCGACTTCGGTATCACCACCACAGACATGCGCGAGTCCGACCTCAACCGCGCAATGATGGCGACAGCGCAGAAGACCATTGTCCTTGCCGACTCAAGCAAGTTCAGACGCCGCGGATTCAGCAAAATAGCCGATCTCGACGAAATAGACATGATCATCACCGACTCCAACATCCCCGACAAGATGGCATACGCCATCGAGGACCGCGGCGTAGAACTGCACATCGTCGACGTCAACGGAACACATCCCGCGCCCATGAGTCAGCCGTTCGAACCGCTCAAGAAAACTGTCGTACAATAAAAAAACAATGAACAAGACATTTATCACATTCCTCGCGCTGCTTATGGCAGCATCCGCGTCGGCAACAACCACAATCACAGGCAAAGTAACAGTCGACGGACACGGACGCGAAGGCGTCGTTGTCAGCGACGGACGCGACGTGGTAACAACCGACAGCAAAGGCAGATACACCCTCGTTTCCGACAGCAGCCGACACGTGTTCGTCAGCATTCCGTCCGACTGCCGGATACCGGCAAACGGCTCCCGTCCGATATTCTACAAGCCTATCGACACTGCCAGAAGCAAGCAGAAAGCCGACTTCGCCCTCACCAGAGGCGACGGCGAGGACAAATGGACGCTCATAGCGCTCGCCGACGTGCAGATCGGATTCAAGAAGGACTACGAGGACCTCAAGAACGACGTCATGCCCGTGTTCCTCGATTCCATAGGGGCATATACCGGAAAAGTCTACGGCATAAGCCTCGGCGACGTGGTATGGAACAACCCCGACTTCTACGGGCTCTACAACGAGCAGATGGACCGCCTCGGCTTCCCCATACTTTCGGTCATAGGCAACCATGACCATAACGAGAACACTAAAGGCAACTATGAATCCATCAGAGAGTATCTCGAGAATATGGGACCGGCAGATTACTCGCTCAACATCGGCGACTGCCACATTGTCGCGCTTGACAACATTATCTACAGCGGAGTAAAAAACCGCAACGATTACGAATGCGGACTCACCGACGCACAGATAGAATGGCTCAGGAAAGACCTAAGTCACGTCGACAAGAGCAAGACGCTCATCGTAGCGATGCACTCCCCTACCGCACGACGCTTCAAGCCCGACTACCGCATGGTCAACGGCGATGAGTTCTACGATGTCGTGCGCCCCTTCGCCGATGTGCAGATTCTCACCGGACACACACACAACAATTTCACCACCCTCGTCGACAAGAACATCACCGACAACACGCTCGGCGCTGTTCAGGGAGCTTTCTGGTACCCCATCTGCAACGACGGCTCGCCTCAGGGCTACGGCGTCTTCAAATTCGACGACGGCAAACTTGTCGACAAATACTACAAAGGCTTCCGCGAACCCCGCAGCTACCAGATGCGTCTCTATGCTCCCGCCGAGGCCGTCTTATGGCAGCCCGAGGCAAAAGCCGGCGACCCATACGACAAAATAGCCATCAACATCTGGTCGTGGGATCCGCGATGGAAAGTCGAGGTATGCGAGGACGGACGCGTCACCCTTCTCGACCCCGACAAAGACCGCACACCGCTTCCCGCACGCGACCCCGGTCTTGTGAAGCATCTCACAGGCAAGAAAGGCACTTTCCCCTCGAACCACAGAAACTCCAAGCCAATCCTCAACAACAACCACATCTTCCTCTACAAGCCATCGGAGACCTGGAAGACCGTCACTGTCCGCGCCACCGACAATTTCGGAAACGTATATACTTCCACCCTCGAAAACGAAATCTAACTGAACTTAATAACCATAAAAAAACACTGAGTAACCAATGAAACTCACAAAAAGCTTAGTTGCCGCAACGGCTCTCCTGCTCGGCGCCGGCATCTCCTATGCAGCCCAGCCTAAGGTAATCGCTCACCGCGGTTATTGGGAAGCCCCCGGCTCGGCACAGAACTCCATCCGCTCGCTCGTCAAAGCCGACTCTATCGGATGCTTCGCTTCCGAATTCGACGTATGGCGCACAAAGGACGGCATCATAGTCGTCAACCATGACCCTACTATCAACGGTGTGAACATCGAAAGCTCCACTGCCGACGTTATCCTTCAGCAGAAACTTGCAAACGGCGAGACCATTCCCACCCTCGAGGAGTACCTCCAGACTGCACAGAAACTCACCATCCCGCTGGTGCTCGAGCTCAAGTCGCACAACAGCAACGAAAACGAGCGCAACGCCATCCGTGAGATTCTCGCGCTCGTCAAGAAATATGGTCTCGAGAACCGCACCGAGTACATCACCTTCTCGAAGAACGGCTTCAACACCCTCGTAAGCTCCGTTCCGCAGGGCGTGGGCGTGCAGTACCTCAGCGGCGACTACATCCCCGCACAGGTAAAACAGATGAAAGGCAAAGGCATCGACTACAGCCTCAAGGTAATGCGCAAGCATCCCGAATGGATCAAGGAATGTCACGACCTCGGACTGACAGTCAACGTCTGGACCGTCAACAAGCCCGAAGACATGCAATGGTGCATCGACAACGGCGTCGACTACATCACCACCAACTTCCCCGAACAGCTCCAGCAGATGCTGAAAAAATAACGCGTCATGAAGCTCGCAGCGATATTTCTCACCGCCGCAACGGTACTCGCATCGGCAGCATACGCCACAGGACCGACGGTCATTGCCCACCGCGGGCTTTGGCAGGCGCCCGGCTCCGCGCAGAACTCTATCCGCAGCCTCCTGCTTGCCGACTCGATAGGCAGCGACGCCTCGGAATTCGACGTCTGGCGCACGAAAGACGGTCTGATTATCGTCAACCACGACAAGACTATCAACGGCGTCGACATCGAGAGCTGTACGTCCGACGTGGTTCTGGCGCAGAAGCTTGAGAACGGCGAGAACGTTCCCACCCTCGAGGAATATCTTGCCGCCGCAAAACCGCTGAAGACGCGTCTTATCCTCGAAATCAAGGCTCACAACCACAACTCCAACGAGCGCGCCGCAATCAAAGAGACCGTCGCGCTTGTAAAGAAATACGGTCTCGAGGACAGGACCGAGTATGTCACCTTCTCCAAGAACGGCATACTCCTTCTGCGCGACGAGCTCGGTCCCGAGGTTCCCGTCCACTATCCCGGAGGAGACTATATTCCCGCACAGCTCAAAAGCATGGGCGATATAAGTCTCTACTACAAAATCACGGTTCTAAAAAAACATCCCGAATGGATCCGCGAAGCTCACAGCCTCGGCATTCCCGTTGGTGTCTGGACTATCAACACACCGGAAGAAATGCAGTGGTGCATAGATAACAAAGTCGACTTCGTCACATCCAACATCCCCGAAAAATCAATGCAAATGATTAAAACACAAATAAAATGAAATACACAAAGATAATCCTTGCCGCTGCCGCGCTCATCGCCGGCGCCGGCATCATCAACGCAGAACAGCCCAAAGTGGTATCGCATCGCGGCTATTGGACAGCACCCGGTTCGGCACAGAACTCAATCCGCGCGCTCGTCAAGGCTGACAGCATCGGCAGCTATGGTTCCGAACTCGACGTCTGGATAACCTACGACAGCGTGCTCGTTGTCGACCACGACGGATGGATCAACCACCTCAACGTTCAGGGTACGCACTCCTCTGTCTACACCAAGCAGCAGCTCAAGAACGGCGAGACTGTCCCCACATTCGAGGCATATCTTCAGGCTGCCGTTCCCCTGAAGACGAAGCTCGTTATCGAGCTCAAACCACACGACGACAACCGTCTCGAGCTTGCCGCTGTCAAGAAGATTGTCGCTATGGTCGACAAATACGGACTCAACGACCGCGTGGATTACATCACGTTCTCAAAGAACGGTTTCAAGAATCTCATCAAGTACGCTCCCGCCGGTACAAGCGTTCAGTACCTCACAGGCGACTACACCCCTGAACAGATAAAATTCATGAAAGGCACAGGCGTCGACTACCACATCAACGTCTTCCGCAACAATCCCGACTGGATCAAGCGCTGCCACGACCTCGGACTGACCGTCAACATCTGGACAGTCGACAAGCCTGAAGACCTCCAGTGGTGCATCGACCAGGGCGCAGACTTCATCACCACCAACTATCCGGAAGTTCTTCAGGAACTCCTCAAAAAAGACGCTGCCGCCAAAACCACCAAAGCAAAAGGCAAGAAAGCAAAGAAATAACTCGGCTTTTACACGAAAACCGCCTCATACGTCAGAACTGAGGCGGTTTTATTATATCCCGGTTTTACAATCCCTCCTGACTTCGTCTGATACTTTTACATCGCCCTCCATCGCAAGGGACTTGTTACAACCGCGCTTGTCGATATATCCTTCGGAAAGTATCCTTCCATTGATTTTCTTGCTTTCTGTCTTAGAGAGTGGCAACGTCCGGAAAGAAAACATAGCATAAAAAA
>JAGBDG010000059.1 GCA_017937625.1 Muribaculaceae bacterium
CGCCAACGAGGCACCACCTGCAATCATCTCCATCTTCACCGGCAGCCAGCTCGCCGAGAGTCTCCAGAACATCAAGGAAAGCAAAGGCACCGACCTCTCCGACCTCCGCAAGAAATCGGAGTTCTCGCTCGGCATGTCGCAGATTCCCGAAATCATGCTCGACAACACTGACCGAAACCGCACTTCCCCATTCGCCTTCACCGGCAACCGCTTCGAGTTCCGCGCTCCCGGCTCAAGCGCCAACTGCGCCTCGGCAATGATAGCGCTCAATGCCGCCGTCGCCGAACAGCTCACACGTTTCAAGGAGAAAGTCGACGCCCGCGTTGCCGTAGGTGCTGAGCTAACCTCGGCAATACTCGACGAAGTGCGCGACCTCATAATCGAGTCCGAGGCAATACACTTCGACGGCAACGGCTACAGCGACGAATGGAAGACCGAGGCAGCGCGCCGCGGTCTCGACTGCGAGACCTCCGCGCCTCTCATCTTCGACGCATACCTCAAGCCCGAGTCAATCGAGATGTTCCGCAAGACAAACGTCCTCTCCGAAGTCGAGCTGCAGGCACGCAACGAAGTCAAGTGGGAGATGTACACCAAGAAGATACAGATAGAGGCTCGCGTTCTCGGCGACCTCGCCCTCAACCACATCATCCCCGTCGCCACGCGCTACCAGTCGATGCTCGTGGAGAATGTCGTGCGCATGCGTACGCTTCTGGGTCAGGACAAGGAGGAAGAGCTGTGCGGCGGTGACCTCGAGTCCATCGAGAAAATCGCACGACACATCAACAAGATACGCCGCACAGTCAACGAGATGGTCGACGCCCGCAAAGCTGCCAACGCAATCACCACCGAGCGCGAGAAGGCTATCGCATACCACGACACCGTCATTCCCGCCATGGAGACCATCCGCTACCACATCGACAAGCTCGAGCTCCTCGTCGACAACGAGATGTGGCCGCTCCCCAAATACCGCGAGCTTCTCTTCATCCGATAAGCCTCACGACAATGGAACCACTCAAGCACGAATGCGGAATCGCCATGATACGGCTCCGCAAACCGCTTGCATACTTCAGGGAAAAATACGGCAGCGTCTTCTACCCCCTCGGAAGGCTATATCTCCTTATGGAAAAGCAGCACAACCGCGGGCAGGAAGCCGCCGGCGTGGGCGTCGTCAAGCTCAACAGCCATCCCGGACAGGAATACGTGTTCCGCGAACGGGCTCTCGGCACCGGAGCTATCGACGATATTTTCGCCACAATAGGCTCAAAGTTGCCCAAGGGGCTCGACAGCATGGATCCGGAGCAGGTCGACCGCGACGTCCCCTTCATCGGCGAGATATACATGGGACATCTGCGCTACAGCACCACAGGACGCAGCGGGCTGGAGTATACCCACCCCTTCCTCCGCCGCAACAACTGGCGCTCTCGCGCGCTGATGCTCTGCGGCAATTTCAACATGACCAACGTCGACGAAATCTTCGGAAGCATTGTCGCCGACGGTCAGTGCCCCCGTCTGTATTCCGACACCATCCTTCTGCTCGAACAGCTCGGCAACGCCCTCGACAAGGAGAATCATCGCGTCTACCGCCTTTTCCGCGACTCGCTGCAGGGTCAGGAACTCGCACGCAGGATAGAGAACTACATAAACCTCGCCAACGTTCTCCGCGAGTCGGCGCCGCTTTGGGACGGCGGATACGCCATCTGCGGCATCACCGGCTCCGGTTCGTCCTTCGTCATGCGAGACCCCAACGGCATACGCCCCGCTTTCTACCATGTCGACGACGAGATGGTAGTCGTAGCGTCGGAACGACCCGTGATCCAGACCGTCTTCGACGTCAAGGCTGAGGACGTGACAGAGCTTGAGCCGGGCTGCACTCTGCTCATCGACCCGCAAGGCAACCCGTCGGTCGAGCGCATACTCCCCGAAGGCACCAACGAGCGATGCTCCTTCGAGCGCGTCTACTTCTCCCGAGGCAGCGACATCGACATCTACCGCGAGCGCAAGAAACTGGGCGCCAACATCGTGCCGCGCCTCATCGAACTCATCGGAGCGCACTTTGAAAGCACTGTGTTCTCGTTCATTCCTAACACGGCGGAAGTGGCGTTCCTCGGTATGGTCGAGGCTCTCAACGCAAACTTCGACCGCCTGCGCAAGCAGGAGATACTCGCGCTTCAGGAAAGAGGCGAATGCGACGACGCGCGCCTCACCGCCATACTGCGGCGCAAGGTTCGCGTCGAGAAAATAGCCATCAAGGACATAAAGCTCCGCACTTTCATAGCCGAGGGTAGCTCGCGCGACGGACTTGCCGCGCATGTCTACGACATCACATACGGCAGCATCGTGCCCGGGCGCGACACACTCGTCATCATCGACGACAGCATTGTCCGCGGCACCACGCTACGCCAGTCTATCCTGCGAATCCTCGACCGTCTCGAGCCCGTACGCATAATAGTCGTATCGTCGTCGCCGCAGGTGCGCTATCCCGACTACTACGGCATCGACATGCCCCGCCTCGAGGAGCTCGCTGCTTTCCGCGCCGCCGTCAGCCTTCTGGAGCGGACCGGCAGGGAAGATGTTCTCGACAAAGTCTACGAGGAGTGTCTCCTTGGCGACAGGCTCACCGAGAATGCCGTCAAGGAAATATACGCGCCGTTCACCGACGACGAAGTCGCCGCCGAGATGACACGCATGCTCACTCCAGACGACATCAGCGCCAAAGTCGACATCGTCTTCCAGACACTCGAAGGACTCCACGACGCCATACCCGGCTGCCCGGGCGACTGGTACTTTTCCGGCGACTATCCAACTCCCGGTGGCACGCGACAGGTCAACAAGGCTTTCATTGACTTCTACTGCCGCCGAAAGGCTAAATCCGAGAAACAATAACAAACCCTGCTACCCCTCATACGCAATCCCGCGCACCGAATCTGCGCGGGATTGCCTTATTATTAACGTAGTTTCACTGATTATTAGACCAATAATTAAGAAAAAAGCGCTAACTTTGTATAAACAACTACGCGTCACTGTAAGCAATGAGAAAAGCCCTGCTTAAATTTTTTGCCGTTTACTTCGTCTTCATGGTAGTCTTTATCGTGGAGAAACCTTTGTTTATGGCAGTCTACAACGGGCTGTACAGGGGAATTGGCTTCGCTGATGTGCTTTCCGTCGTATGGCACGGGCTTCCTGTCGACGCCGCTATGGCGGCATATCTCACCGTCGTACCGGGATTTCTCATAATGGCGATGCTCATCACCCGGAGTCATGTCATTGAGGTAATAGAACATGTCTATTTCATAGTTATCTCCGTCCTGCTCTCAGCAGTTGCGGTAGTCGACCTCGGACTTTACGGCTACTGGGGCTTCCGCCTCGACGCCACGCCGGTCTTCTATCTCTTCACGTCGCCGGCTGCAGCTTTCGCAAGCGTCACCGCAGCAGAGCTCATCGGCGGACTCCTCGCATGGCTCGCCCTCGCTGCGGCGTTCTACGGCTTCCTGCGCGTTGTCGCGATGCGCATCAACGTCGTGCCGCTCAGCGGCAGAAAGAAAACGCTCGGTGCCTTTGCCATGTTCTTCCTTACCGCAGCGCTTTTCATCCCTATCCGCGGGGGATTCACAGTGTCGACCATGAATCCGAGCCGCGCATATTTCAGCACCAACGCACGCCTCAACCACGCGGCGATGAATCCTGCTTTCAGTTTTCTCTACTCCGTGAGCCATCAGAACAATTTCGCCGCGCAGTATCGCTTCATGGAACCCGCGCAGGCAGAACAGCTGTTCCGCGCGCTGCGTGCAGAGTCGGAACCTTCCGATTCTGCGCAGCTTATCAACTGCCCCGAACCGGACATCTGGCTCATAATAGCCGAAAGTTTCTCGGCGCATCTCATGCCCTCGCTCGGTGGCGAGGACATTGCCGTATGCCTCGATTCCATAGCACGCGACGGACTGCTCTTCACGCAGTTCTATGCCTCGAGCTTCCGCACAGACAGGGCGCTTCCGGCAATCCTCAGCGGATTTCCCGGACAGCCGAATACCTCGGTAATGAAATTCGTCAACAAGGCTGAGAAACTTCCGTCGCTGTCAAAAGTCCTCAAAAGCTCCGGCTACGACACAAAATACTACTACGGCGGCGACATCAACTTCACCAACATGCTCGCCTTCCTCAAGAACGCCGGATTCGAGCACATCGTGCGCGACAAGGATTTCAGCATCGCGCAGCGTACGAGCAAATGGGGAGCGCACGACTCCGACCTCTTCAGACGCGTCATCGCCGACATGAAGACCGACACCGTCTCCGCCCCGCGTCTGCGCGTCATCCAGACGTCAAGCAGTCATGAGCCTTTCGAAGTGCCTTACCAAAGCCGCTTCGACAACAAGAAACTCAACGCATTCGCCTTCGCCGACAGCTGCATAGGCGACTTCGTCGACAGCCTGCGCCTCTCGCCCCGTTGGGACAGGTCGCTCGTTGTCATCGTTCCCGACCACTACGGTGTCTACCCGGAAAACCTCTCCGGTGAACAGCAGCGCCACCACATTCCTCTCGTCATGACCGGAGGGGCGCTTAATCTCAAAGGCACCGTCGACACTCCTGCCTCGCAGACCGACATCGCAGCCACAATTCTTGAGGCTTGCGGACTCGGACACAGCGAGTTCACTTACAGCAACAATATCCTTAACCCCCGTTCTCCCCATTTCGCCTTCTACACAAGTCCGTCGGCAATGGGATTCGTCACGGCGACAGATACCGTCGAGTACAATCTCGACAGCAACCGCGCCGTAGAGTTTCGCGGAGAAGCGGCAAAGCACTCCCTCGAAAGCGCCAAAGCATATCTTCAGACCATTTACGACAATCTTGCCAACCTTTGACTATATGATTGAGACATTACAGAATATCGACTCGCAACTCCTGCTTTTCTTCAACGGATACCACACGCCTTTCCTCGACCATTTCATGATGCTCTTCACCGGAAAGTTCATCTGGATTCCGATGTACGCTGCAATTTTACCCATACTTTTCAAGAAATTCCGCCCCGGCATGGCGGCGTTGCTCATCCTCGGAATCGTGGCGGCAATAGCGCTCGCCGACCAGACTTGCGCCTCGCTCCTGAGGCCCTATTTCCACCGCCTGCGTCCCGCCAACCTCGAGAACCCGCTGTCGGCTTTCGTAACCGTTGTCGACGGCTATCGCGGGGGCGCCTACGGCTTTCCCTCGTGCCATGCGGCTAATTCCCTCGCCCTCGCCACGTTCCTCTGCCTTGTAGTGCGCCGCAATTTCTTCGTGGCGTTCATTTTCACATGGGCTGCTGTCAATTGCTACTCGCGCATGTATCTCGGTGTGCATTATCCCGGCGACATACTTGTCGGAGGAGTCATCGGCGCGGCTTGCGGAGCTTTGTGCTACTATGCCGTTGTCTATGTTGCCCGCCGCTTCTTCAAGACCGCGCTCGAGCCGCGCGAGGAGAATTTCAGCCTGTCAGTGCTTCCGAGCGGCATCTCCGGAGCCGGCGACGGAACGCTGAACTTCCTCGTCAGCGATCTCATGATCGCCGTAGGCATACTCAGCGCGCTCTTCATGATGCTCGCTGCTGTCGTGCTCTGACAAAGCTCCTGAAGCGGTCCAGCGCCTCCATAAGGCGGCTGCGCGGGCACGCTATGTTCCACCTCATGTATCCTTCCTGACCGTACATCGCGCCGGCGTTGAGCCAAAGGTGCGTCTCGGCGAGCAGCTCTTCCTCAAGAACAGTCGAGTCCGTGCCGAGCGCCGTGCAGTCCATCCACACGAGATATGTTCCTTCGAGCCTGCATATCGGCAGCTCAGGGAAGTTCTCGCGGCAGTACGCTGCCATTGTCTCGTAGTTCTCTTTCAGATACTCCAGAAGCGCCTCAAGCCATTCCTTGCCATCATTATATGCGGCGATTGTCCCGGCTACACCGAAAGGATTCACGTCGCACACCTCGTTGATGTTTATCGCGCGGTCTATCTTGCGCCGTATTTCCTCGTCCTTGACGACAATATTGGCAATCTGCAGCGACGCCGTGTTGAACGCCTTGCTCGGCGACACGCAGATCACCGATCCGGCGCAGAACTCCTCGGCGAGGCTTCCGAAAGGCGTATAGACATACGGCTCGTAGACAAGCTCGCAATGTATCTCGTCGGAGACGACAGTCACGCCGTTCTCGCGGCATATCACCGCCACTTTTTCAAGTTCTTCGCGCGTCCATACGCGTCCGGCAGGATTTGCAGGATTGCACAGCAGCAATATGCGCGCCCGCGGGTCTGCCGCCTTCGCGGCGAGATCGTCGAAGTCCATCACATAGCTGTCTCCTTCGCGGACAAGCCTGTTCTCCGATAACTCGCAGCCGTTGTTGCGTATCGACGAGAAGAAACAGTTGTAGACCGGCGTCTGTACTATCACCTTGTCGCCGGGGACGGTGAGCGCCTTTATCACGGCTGATATTGCCGGAACGACACCCGATGTATAGATTATCGACTCACGCGCTATGCTCCAGCCGTGACGGCGGTCGAACCACGACACGACGGCATCGTAGTATGCGTCAGGGACCTTTACATAGCCGAATGCGCCCTGCTCTACCCTGCGCCGCAGCGCCTCGGTAACGGCGGGAGCCGTCGCGAAATCCATGTCGGCGACCCACAGAGGCAGGACATCGTCGGGCATCGACGCGTCCCACTTGTACGAATCGCCGTGACGGCGGTCGACGCCACGGTCGAACGCCTCTCTGAAGCGCCTGTCCATCACTCCGTCACAATCTTGCAGTCGGCAGGGGCGAGCTGGTGTTCGTCGAGGATTATCTCGCCGACAGCCTGAACCCTGATATGTCCCGAGCGCGGATTCTTGATGCTCGTCACGGCACTCGCTATCGTTGCCTCGACCTCAGAATCCTCGAAAGCGAGGTCGCAGTCAGGCTCGAACACGCAGTTCTCAAGCACCATCCCCTCAGCATAGCACAGAGGCTGAGTGCCGCTTATCCGGCAGTTGATCAGATGCAGGTTCCTGGAGTGCCAGCCCAGATATTCGCCCGACAGGACGCTGTCGCGCACAATCACATTTTCCGTGTTCCAGAAAGCGTCCTTCGAGTTTATCACGGCGTCGGCGATGTCGACGTTCCGGCAGTACTGGAAGGAGTAGTTGCCGTCCTGACGGTAATTGCGGATTCTGATGTTGTCGCAGTGCATGAAGATGTAATCGGCATGCGCCACCTTCACTCCGTCGATATCGATGTTGCGGCAGTGCCACAGCGTCTCCTGCGCATCAGGAATGTTCACGCCGCGCAGCTTAATGCCGTCCATCTCGCGGAACATCTTGGGAGCCATAACCTCGGTGTCGCTCATTTCGAGACCGTTCGAATACCACAGAGCTGCGCGTGCGCCCTCCGTGAACATGCAGTCCTTTACCTTGAAACCGTCGACATGCCAGAACGGGTATTTGCCCTCGAAGGTGCAATGCTCCGCCTCGACGTTGGCGCAGCATTTAAGCGCCGACTCACCGGCATGTATCGTCACGTTTACAAGC
>JAGBDG010000060.1 GCA_017937625.1 Muribaculaceae bacterium
CAAACGCGACGAGATAACGGCGATGGACCGCGCCTACATCAACTATGCCAGGTTCGAGGAACTCACTGACCGCGGGGTGACCTATGTTACCAAGATGAAGAAAAACCTCAATTATGAGGTGCTTGTGGACTGTATGCATCAGAATCCACAGGGAGTTATGGAATATCGGGAGCAGGTTGTGGTGTTCCGCAAGGATGACATCAATCATATCGCCCGTGTAATCACATACGTCGACATCAAGAAAGGCAAGCAGCCTAAACTCGTCTCGTTACTGACCAATGATTTTGACATGCCTTTGGAGACCATCGTTGCCATATATCGCCGCCGCTGGCAGATTGAGTCGCTTTTCAAACAGATAAAGCAGAACTTCCCTCTGAGATACTTCTATGGCGAAAGCGCAAATGCCATCAAAATCCAGATATGGGTAACTCTAATCGCAAATCTGTTGCTTTCAGTCCTGCAAAGCGGGCTAAAAAGGCGATGGAGCTTCTCCGGACTTGCTACAATAATGCGGATTGTGCTGATGTACTACCTGAATCTCGAAAAGTTCCTCAATCAGCCCGACGCAGATCTGAATATCATGCTCGCCGAAGCCTCCGAATCACCGCCTCTGGAACATGGAATTGACTGAGAGGACTTGTCATACACTAAAAGTAAGCCCAACTTCTCCCTTTCAAGAAGTTGGACTCACTGATGCATGGTTTAGCGGACAGTAATATTTCAATATGAAAAAACTTTTACTCTTTCTGCTGACGGCACTGGTGACTCTTACCGCGTCGGCAGCCCTGCCGCGTATCTCCGCGGCTCGTGCCTCCGAGCTTCTTGCGGAAGGCAAGGGTGTCAAGGCATCCAAAATGTTGCAGCGCAAGGTACAGAAGCGTGCCGACGCGCGTCTGTTCCAGCCCACCCCCTCGAAGGTCAGCATCGCCAAGGCTTTGGCTCGCGCCAAGTCTCCCGCTCGCGTGACATCGAAGGGCGCGAATCTCTTCGGTTACGTCAGCTATGCCGACGGCTACGACGAATACACGATGCCCGTAGGCCTCTACGAGTTCCAGGGAGACCAGCTCGAACAGAAGTGGCTCGATCCCCTCTATCAGGAAGAGTGGATGATTCTCGGCTGCGGATACTATCAGAACAACCGTCTTTGCGGGTATGCTCCCGTTATGTTGGGAGCATATGTCATGGGCATGTATTTCTACAGCTTCGACTTCGAGACAGGTGAATATTCCGAAGACGACATCCTTGAAATCGACATTGAGAACGGTTACTTCAGCGTCTGCACCCTCAACGAGGACGATAACACCATTTATGGTATCGGTATGGACGGCGAGGGCGAGCACTATATTTTCGCCAAGGCTCCCGCCGACGACCCCGCCGCTTTCGAGGTTATCAAGGTCATCGACATCGAGAACGAGGAAGACCAGGCTTGCCCCTATATCTGCTTCAATCCGGTAGATCATAACATCTACGGCATCAGCTACAGCGGCAAGCTCGTGACCATCAGCCCCTCCGGAGACTACGAAACCATTATGGACGTCTCCTCCATGGGTGAGACCATCTATATCGGCACGATGGCATACAGCAACGTTGCCGGCGGCTTCTATGTGAATCATACCACCGAAGATGCGTCCGAGCTCTTCTTCATCAACACCAAGGCGGCCACTGTCGAGAAACTTATGGATATGCCCGACGGCGACTCGTTCAGCATCATGGTATGTCTCGACGGAGCTGCTTCGCCCAGCGCTCCCGCAGCTCCCGAGGTTGTGTCTTCCGCTTTTGAAGGTGCTTCGACAACAGGTATCGTGACAGTCAAGCTTCCTGCTGCGACTGTAGGCGGAACGGCTCTCGAGGGCAATCTCGAATGGACCGCCGAGCTCGACCGCGAAGTTTACAAGACCGGCACAGCTGCCGCGGGCGAGGAAATCACCGTAGACTTCACAGAAATAGGCGATGGCATGCACAACTTCTCGTTCTACACAACGGCTGGGGAGGAGAAAGGTCTTTCGGCTGTCTTTCGTCTCTACACAGGCAACGACACGCCTATGGCTACCGAATATGTAGGCTTCGAGGACGGCGTGGTTTCGTGGATGCCCGTCGACAAGGGCGCTCATGGCGGTTATCTTGACCTCGCGAGACTTGAATATAAAGTATTTGTCAACGGCGAACTCTACGGCACTACAGCAGAGACCGAATATAATGTAGAACTGCCTGCCGACGCCGAGATGACGGCATACACGGCTTCCGTAGTCGTTACATGCAATGGCAAGGACTCAGAGCCTACAAGCTCCAACTCCGTAGTCGCCGGCAAGCCCTTCACACCCGACGTGACATTCGTTCCCACTCCGGAACAGGCTCCCCTTTTCACCATCTCCGATGATAACTACGACGAGGCTACATGGGAGTACTATCCCGACTATGCCGAAAGCTCCGCGTTCATCTCCTATTACTCGAGCTACGACGATATGGACGACTGGCTCTTCCTTCCGGCTGTAAGCCTCGAGAAATCCGGCGCATACTACCGCTTCGCAATGAACGTCGGTCGCCTCGGCAGCACATTCGATAAGGAGTCCTACAGCGTCGCCATCGGCACTGCGCCTTCTGCCGCCGCCATGACGCAGACTATCATCGAGTCTACCCTTCCCGAGCATAACGGTTCGGACGTGGAGGCTCTCTTCAAGGTAGAGACTCCCGGAACATACTATATCGGCATCCATGCTACATCTGAGGCTAACCAGTACGGTATCTTTGTCCGCAACATGAGCGTCACCGACCCCGGTATCACCGAGGAATCTCCCGCAGCCGTGACCGACCTCGCAGCGGTAGGCGCCGAGAACGGCGTGCTTGAGGCAACTGTGTCGTTCGCAATGCCTTCGAAGAAACTCGACGGCACCGATCTTGCTGCCGATACTGAAATCACTGCTACGGTCAAGGGCGCTTTCGATGTCAAAGTTACGGGCGCTCCCGGCGAAAAAATGTCGGTTGTGGTAGGTACAGAACAGGGCACTAACCGCATCTCCGTTGTCGCAGCAGTCAACAGTGCCAATAGCCCCGCCGCTACGGTTGACGTATACACCGGCGTCGACAATCCCCGCATCGTCACCGACGCTGTCTTCACCGTCAGCGACGACATGCTCAGCGTACACATCGCCTGGAAGGCTCCTGTCGAAGGCGCTAACGGCGGGTATATCGACCCCGAAGACATGGATTACGCCATCTGGATCAACAACGGCTACGGCTACCAGCCTTTCGCCGAAGTCGGTCATAATGTCTTCGAATACACGTATACCGTTCCCGCAGGCAGCGAGCAGAATTTCTACCGTCTCGGCGTAGTTGCTTCCAATGCCGCCGGTACAGCCGACTATGTGGCTGCCGAAGGCGTTGTCCTCGGCACTCCGTACGCCCTGCCTATGGCTGAGTACTTCAACGAGGGCGATGACGAACCTCTCGCTATCAATCCTTTCGTGATTTCCTATCCTACCGAGGACTGCAACGGTCAGAACTGGTCGTTCCGCAATCTCTCTGAGCTCTTCGGCGAAGGTGCCGAGGGCAGCTGCATGATGGCTCTCCAGCTCACTGAGGGCGGCGGCAAAGCTGCCATGGGTCTCCCGCGCTTCACCACCGAAGGCAAGAACACCGTAACCGCTACCGTTGAATACTGGGGCGGCAACAACGGAGTGACACCTTGGTTCACGGCGTCTGCTCCCGGTGTCGACGGCATCGTCGAGGTTCCCGCGCAGGTTAGCGGAGCCGACGGCTGGTTCACCGCCACAGCAACACTTCCCGCACAGTTCCTCGGCAAGCGTTGGGTACAGCTTTACGTCAACGGCGCCTTCAAGGCTTCCACCGAGATGCTTATCATCACAAAGATTAGCGTCGACGGCGCTACTTCGGGCGTCGACAGCGTTGTCGATGGCACGAAGTCCATCGCCGGCGGTGTAGGTGAGGTTGTCGCACGCGGTTTCGCTGGCGAAAAGGTCAATGTCTACACTGCTGACGGTCGCCTCGTCGCTTCCGTAGTCGCATCTTCCGACTGCCAGAGCATTCCTGTCGGCGCCGGCATCTATGTTGCGAACGCCGCAGGCATGACAAGCAAAGTCGTAGTGAAATAACGAATCCCTCCCATAAATCAGAAAGGGCATCACCTCGGGTGCCCTTTCTTTTTTTTGTCTTTATATCTTTTGTCTTTTCTTTGTCTTGCAAGACAAAGAAAATCTTCTGATTATCGAATTTTTTCCAGTATGCTGTCTGGATTTTGGTGCATTTGGCTGAATGCGACTATTTTCTTTCCAAGGTCCTTGATGCTTCCGCCGATGAAGTACACAGTATTGTCAATTATCAGAAATCGGTCATGTACATTCGAGCAATGTCTTACTTCTATTCGGGGATACTGGGCGTTGTGACGGCGCAGGTCATTGGTGATTTGGGAGTGGTGCGGGTCTGTGTAGATAGCCGCCGAAACGCCTTCTCCGCGTTTTGTCAGAACTTTCAATATTCGGTCATCCACATAATTGTCTATAAGAACGATTCTCCTTGCGGCTTTCCTGATTAAATCGGATATGAGCGAATAAGCGTCGAATATCTGCCCTTCAAAGAAGAATCCTTGTCGTCAAGGCGCGACAGCACCTCTTCAAATTTTCTATCATGTTCAGATAGATGGCGATTGACAAGTAAGTAATTATGCTCTATGGTTTCAAGCCTCTTGAACATATGCGCATTACTCATCAGGAAACTGCGCATAGCAGTAAAAGCCCTCATAATGCGAATATTTACCTCTATAGCCGTTTTGGATCGAAGCACGCTACTTAGCATGGCAACCCCATTTTCAGTGAACGCATAAGGGAGATACTTAATATTCTTTCCTCTCTCAACGTTCAAGGTCACATTTTGTGATCTTGAACTTGATGTCACAATTTGTGATATCAAGTTCTGAGATTCCTCTTTGCTAAGTTTGAACATGAAATCTTCTGGGAATCTCTCAATATTACGTTTCACTGCTTGGTTGAGGACACGTGTTTCTACTCCATACAGTCGAGCCAAATCGCTGTCAAGCATCACTTGCTGTTCTCGAATGATATGTATTAGATTTTCGATAGGAAGCAATGCTGTGTTATTGTCGTAGTCAACTGGCTCTAAAGCGTTTTCGTTTTTGGAATTTTCCATGGTGCTTGCCTTTGTAGGCGCAAAGTTACAAAAATTATCGGCAAATCAGCGTTTTAATGCAAATTCGTCCCTTGTTGAATCTATTTTTCTCTTCAGTTCTCGAAACATTTATGATTTCAAATCTTTGTTTAAGGTCGCATTTTGCGACCTTAAGCTTGATGCCAGTGGCCGCTGAAGGAGCATGGAAATTTTTCCCTTTGCAAGTTGTTGAGTATTAAAAAATTTTTACTATCTTTGCGGCGCAAAAGCCTCGCGCATGCGCGACAAGCTTGAGCGCTTTTTATAATCAACATTATTATTAACTAATTTAAATGGCAGAATTAACCAATTCACCGGTTGCTGATTTCGATTGGGAAGCCTACGAAAACGGCGAAACCACAGGTGCTCGTTCTCGCGAAGAACTTACGCACGCTTACGAGGAATCACTCAACTCGGTAAAAGACAAAGAAGTAATCGAAGGTACCATCATCGCGCTCAACAAGCGTGAGGCAGTGGTTAACATCGACTACAAATCGGACGGTATCATCCCCATGAGCGAGTTCCGCTACAACCCCGACATCAAGGTCGGCGACAAAGTGGAAGTGTTCATCGAGAACCAGGAAGACCGCAAGGGTCAGCTCATCCTCTCGCACAAGAAAGCTCGCGCTTCCCGCTCCTGGGAACGTATCAACGCCGCTCTCGAAAACAACGAAATCATCAAGGGCTACATCAAGTGCCGCACCAAGGGTGGTATGATTGTTGATGTTTTCGGCATCGAAGCATTCCTCCCCGGCTCGCAGATCGACGTCAAGCCCATCCGCGACTATGACATCTTCGTCGGCAAGACCATGGAATTCCGTGTTGTCAAGATCAACGAAGAGTTCCGCAATGTGGTAGTAAGCCACAAAGCACTCATCCAGGCTGAACTCGAGCAGCAGAAGCAGGAAATCATCAGCAAGCTCGAAAAAGGTCAGGTACTCGAAGGTACCGTCAAGAACATCACCGACTACGGCGTATTCATCGACCTCGGCGGTGTTGACGGTCTTATCCACATCACAGACCTTTCCTGGGGTCGCGTAAGCCACCCCGGAGAAGTCGTTTCGCTCGACCAGAAGCTCAACGTCGTCATCCTTGACTTCGACAACGAGAAGAAGCGCATCGCTCTCGGTCTCAAGCAGCTCCAGCCCCATCCCTGGGACGCTCTCGATCCCAACCTCAAGGTTGGCGACAAGGTCAAGGGCAAAGTTGTCGTTATGGCTGACTACGGAGCATTCCTCGAGGTCGCTCCCGGCGTAGAAGGTCTTATCCACGTCAGCGAGATGTCCTGGAGCCAGCACCTCCGCAGCGCTCAGGAATTCCTCAAGATTGGCGACGAGGTTGAGGCAGTCATCCTCACGCTCGACCGCAACGAGCGCAAGATGAGCCTCGGCATCAAGCAGCTCAAGAAAGATCCCTGGGAAGATATCGAAATCAAATATCCTATCGGAAGCCGCCACACCGCCAAGGTTCGTAACTTCACCAACTTCGGCGTATTCGTCGAAATCGAGGAAGGCGTCGACGGTCTTATCCACATCTCCGATCTTTCCTGGACCAAGAAAATCAAACACCCCAGCGAATTCACTCAGGTCGGCGCCGACATCGAGGTGGAAGTTCTCCAGATCGACAAGGACAACCGTCGCCTCAGCCTCGGTCACAAGCAGCTCGAGGAGAATCCCTGGGACGTATTCGAAGGCATCTTCACCATCGGTTCTATCCACGAGGGTACTATCGTAGAGATGCTCGAGAAGGGCGCTGTCGTTGCGCTTCCCTACGGTGTCGAGGGCTTCGCTACTCCCAAGCACCTCGTCAAGGAAGACGGTACTCAGGCTAAGGTTGACGAGAAGCTCAACTTCAAGGTCATCGAGTTCAACAAGGACAACAAGCGCATCATCCTCTCGCACAGCCGCATCTTCGAAGACGAGGCTCGTGCCGAGAAGCAGGCTGAGCGCAAGGCTAAGCGTGCCGCAGCTCCCAAGAAGGTTGAAGAGGCTCCCGCACAGACTACTCCGCTGGAGCGCACAACCCTCGGCGATATCGACGCACTCGCCGCACTCAAGGAAAAACTCTCGAAATAAATCTTTTCCTAATAGATACATTAAGGAGGTCATGCCCTGCATGACCTCTTTTGTTGTATTTATGGCGAAAAAAAGCGGCGGAATATGTTGGAGGTTTCGAATGATGTTTATAAATTTGCCGAAAACCTCTCTATTATGTCTATTATGCGAAATCTCTTCTTACAGCTGTTTGTTCTCCTTTCGATAAGCTCCTACGCGGCGACTTTCGAAATGGATACCGTCTATTACGACCGGAACGGAAAAGGTGTCTCGAACCCCCATTTCGCCTCTTACTACAAGATTGTCGAGAATAATCCCGCCGACGGAAACAAAAGGTACAGGGACTACTATGTTACCGGCGAGCTTAAAAGCGAGGGCAACTATCTTGAGATAGACCGCACGGATGATTCGAAGACCGTCAGGGACGCCGATTATGTCGACTACTACAGGAACGGCGCGGTAGAGGAAAAGGGTACTTTTGCCGGCGGAAAGCGCCAGGGCGAATATGTCAGCTACGCCGAGGACGGCACGGTTCTCATAAAGGCGAATTATCAGGATGACCTGCTGCACGGCGAGTACACCAAATATGCCGACAGCGGTCTGAGCCTGCGACAGACGTACAGTCGCGGCGAACCCAAATATGATTATTATGAGCTGCTCGGCTCGGACGGACGATATTCGAAAGTGCGCACGGCTGATGATTCGCCGCTCTACGTCTCACCTTCGTCCGACGACCGAAAGACCGAGTACCGCGACGGTCAGGAATGGTCTTACTACAACAACGACGGACTGTATGTCGCCGTGAGCAACCAGGAAGCTAACGACTACGGGAAGTACTACCGTATATATCTGAATCTTACCAACAATTCCTTCTATCCCATAGAATTCGACCCCACGGAGTCTATGGCTATGCTCACCGACGACCGCGGCGAGGCTGTGACCCTGAATATTCAGTCGTCGAAGCAGTATCAGAAGCGTATCAAGAGGGAGCAGAACTGGGCGGAAGTGCTCTTCGTTTTTCTGAGCGGTGTGTGCAACGGAATATCAGCCTACTGCAACGACGACGGTACGGCGAACGACGAGCTCGTAGCACAGCAGAGGAGCGAGGAGTTCAGCCGGAACATGAGGGAGCTCTCCGCGGCTGCCGACAGCGACAGGGCATCGCGCAAGAAGGACTACCTCAAGCGCACTACCATAAACCGGGCGAGACCGTTGAGGGCTATTTCAATATCAAGCGCAAGAAAGGCGCCTTCCTGACCCTCAACCTCATGATTGAGAACGCCGTCTACCAGTTCTCCTGGACCCTCCCCCTCCCCAAAGATTGACCGACGCCTCCGGAGGAAGTTGCATCCGAATGACATAGGAAAAGAGAATCTCCCGTAGGGAGTAAAGGCGGCTCCGCCGCTTTCAACCCCGGAATAAGCAGCGCGTTTCCGGGGCATGAGCCACAAAAAGATAGATTTTTGCCGAAGGCAATATACGGCGGAGCAATTGCCATGTCAGGAAAGTTTATTGCCTCCGGCAAAAGCCGGGTATATGCGTCTGTGACCCCGGAAACGCGCTGCTTATTCCGGGGCTGTGAGCTGCCGTTGGCAGCCTATAACCCCTCCGGGGTATTTCGCAGTGTCAAATCTGAGCTTTTGATGAGAAACGCGCATCGCATACCATGCCGTATATATCAACTCTACATTATCGCGTTTTAGGAAATAATCAGCGCGTTAGCCGCGTTCGAATATCCTAACCGAAGAGAGTACGAGCGGCTTGCTATGGGCATAGCGTAGCGTTTCAAGAGTATATTAGCCGCATTCGAGCGTCTTGGTGAGAGAAAATCTCCCGTAGGGAGTAAAGGCGGCTCTGCCGCTTTCAACCCCGGAATAAGCAGCGCGTTTCCGGGGTGCAAGCAATCAAATAGTGATTTTTGCCGGAGGCAATAAACTTTCGAGCTATCAGTCAGACAAAAAGCAGTCTCGCCATTCGATGCCCATACCGATACACATCTCTTTCAGCTCATCTTCGAGTCTCCTTCGTGTGTGGTGTGACTCCTGTCCGTCGATATATGCGGCGACGCTCTCAATAATTGATGGATTTACGCTCATGGCGAAATAGTCCTTACCCCAAGATACAAAATCAGGAAAATCGGGGTTGTTGCGCAGCCACATGCTCGAACAGCGTTTCAATTCTTGTACGAGGGACGAAAGAGCAACAGTAGGGTTCAGTTTCAACAGGATATGAATGTGATTGCCGATACCGTTTATGCGAAGTATTTTGCAGTCTTTCTTCACTGCGATGCCATTCAAATAGCTGTAAAGAGCTTTTTTATGCTCTGACGGGATTGTAATACTACGACGGTATGTGTTTATCACGATATGAAAAACTGAGAATACTTTGCTCATGGTTTAGAAGTTTGTCGGTCTGCAAATATAGTCAAAATGGTTTGTCCGACGGTATGTTTGCATAGAAAAATGTTACATGATAGCTTAAAAGTTTACTTGATAGTTTACAGAAAGTTTATTGCCTCCGGCAAAAATGTGTTTGTATGTCAGCTACCCCGGAAACGCGCTGCTTATTCCGGGGTTGTGAGCTGCCGTTGGCAGCCTGTAACCCCTCCGGGGTATCGTAGTCTTAGCACGTGAGTATGCACCGATGTAGCACATCTTGGGTACTGTCGTCATGGCGAGTGAGTATGCGCCGATGTAATATGTAGCTCGCAGAGGTATCCTAGCGATTTGGAGCCACGCCTGAGGTGTGGCAAGGCGGCGAAGCCGCTTTCAACCCCGGAATAAGCGGAGCGTTTCCGGGGTACAAGCAATCGAATAGTGATTTTTGCCGGAGGCAATATACGGCAGAGCAAATGCCATGTCAGGAAAGTTTATTGCCTCCGGCAAAAGACGTTATTATACGTTGGCGTCCCCGGAAACGCGCTGCTTATTCCGGGGCTGTGAGCTGCCGTTGGCAGCCTGTAACCCCTCCGGGGTATCATTACCTCTGCGCCTGAGTTCTGTCGCCGCGCAGTTGAGACCATCCGGGGTATCTATGCATTATGCGTGCGATTCGATGCTGCGGTCTTTTCGAGTGTGTTAAAAGAGGAAAAATTTTGCAAAAAAGATTCTTTTATTTCGTGGAAAAACAATATCTTTGTACATCCGTAGGGCATTACATGCTTCTGCGGGTGTGAGCTATGCTCCCGGGGCGCCGGAATAACGCGCAAGTCTATCCTCAATCTTTTATCTATAATAATAAAATTAAACCATACATTATGAAAAAGAGTCATCTAATTCTTTTGCAGGTGATAATCGCTTCCTTGGCTGTCGCCTGCTTCCCGGCAAAGACAGC
>JAGBDG010000061.1 GCA_017937625.1 Muribaculaceae bacterium
CTCATACGCCGTATCGACGAGGCTGAAAGCTCACTCCTCAATGCAATAACCGAATAAGGAATGGAACAGAAATTCAAAAAAGAAACAGCAGACACGCAGACCGAGACGGGACCGAAGGTGCTGACAATAGCTCCGAATCATAACGGCTACGGAGGGATAGCGACGGTTATCGACGGCTACCGGCGCAGCTTTGCCGATTTCACATATCTTCCGACCAATAATCCGCGCGGTCTGGTTCCGGGTGTACTGCTTTTCATGCGCGCCCTTGCTGTGATGCCGTTCTACCGCCTGCGCGGCTACAGCATAGCCCACGTGCATGTCGCTACGGGCAAATCGTATTTCCGCAAGATGATAGTACTCGGTATCGCGCGTCTGTTAGGCTATAAAACCATATACCATAACCATGCGGGTGGTATCCGCGCCTTTGTGGAGAGAGCCGGCAAGAAAAGGATATGCCGTACACTACACAAATGCGACGCTGTCATAGTGCTCGGCAACGTGTGGAAGAAATACTTCGAGGAAGAACTCGGCTGCAAGCGGGTGTATATCGTCAACAACTTCGTGGAGCCGCTTGATCGCGAGCCCGGAGCTCCTGTGGCAGGCGAGGTGATTCAGCTCCTCTTCATAGGGAAAATATGCGACAACAAGGGTATCTATGACCTTCTCGAGGCATTGGAACGGCATCGCGACGAATTCGAGGGACGTGTCAAGGTGCGTTTCGCCGGTCCGGGCGAGACAGAGAAGCTGACCGACCACATATCCTCGCACAATCTCGGAGGAATGGCGGAATACATAGGCTGCATTGAAGGGGAAAGCAAGGACGCTGAGCTTCGGCGCTGCGACGCGCTCGTGCTTCCGTCACACTTCGAGGGCATGCCCATGGTGCTCTTGGAAGCGGCAAACTACGGACGCGCGTGCATATCGACGCGGGTAGGCAGCGTAGACGAGATAGTGGACGACGGGCAGACGGGCAGACTCGTGCCACCGCACAGCCCGGAGGAATTAGCGGATGCCATAAGGCACTACCTGAACAACCGCGGGGCGCTCGCCGAAGACGGACGCCGTGCGCGGCAGAAAGTCAAATCGTTCTATCCCGATGCCGTAGAGGCATGTCTGAAGAAGATATACAGGGAACTTTAGTCGTAGCGGAGGAAATTGCCCGACTGGTCGAAAACGAGCTCGAGGTCTGCCGAAGTCTCGACATGGTAGCCCCAGACGTTCTGCTCGATTTCGGTGATGTACTGCGAGGGGTAGTTTATGTCCATGTATGAGAGTATCGAAAGGGGTACAATCCCGTCGGGCACCGCGCTTCCGTATGCAGCCTCGACCGATGTCCAGTTGCCTTCGTTGTCGAAATCCACTTCCGCTCCGTTGATGAAGTCCACTTCATAGCCTCCGTAGCCGAATGGGTTGCTCTGTACGTTCTGTATTGAAGCTCCGGGGAAGTAGGTGTCGATAAAAGTCTGAGCCTGCTCGGGGAGCTCGTCGAAATTTATCGCGGTGGCGTCGTCATCGTCGGAGCACGAAATGGCAAACAGGGGAAGAAGAACGAGGAAAACCGGATAAAGAATCTTTTTAGTCATGATGCAGATGTATTGTTTATTCAGATAAACGTTCAGGAGCGGGATAAGTTGAATCCGGATACCATGCATGCGGCAATAAACCGGCATCTTGTGTGAAAAAATTTCATATATTGACGCATTTTGCTTGCATTTATATAAAATAATGGCTTACTTTGCAAACAAAATGCAACAAACCTGAATCAAAATCTCCAGATTTGTCTTTTTGGGATAAGTTAATTGTCTTGTAAAACCTTAAAACAGTAAGTTTATGAAAAAAACTACTCTCAGTCTATTCTGCGCCGTCATGATGTTCACCGGCGCCAATGCGCAATCTTCCGGCGGATGTCGTGTCTATGACAGCACTCCGGCTTTCAATGCCTTCAATGCAGAGACTCCGTCGTCGCGTCTTCAATCAATGCCGCGCAAGTCTCCTGTGATGAAAACAGTGCCTCAGCCCGACCACAGCCAGTTCGCCCCCATAACCGAGACTCCGGAAGGAAAACTTACGGTATGTACGCGCAGCGGTGTGTCGTTCGGCACCGACTGGCGTCAGGGCACATTCTATAACGAGCTCCACGGCGTAGTGACAAACGTTGTGGTTTCGGATGACCACTCGCACATCTATCTTCAGGGTCCGTTCTTCTATAACAGCCTTCCTGAGCGGAACTGGATAGTAGGGGACATAGAAGGCGACAAAGCTACGTTCACTTTCCCCCAGCTTATCAATGTAGACGCAACGATAGACCCTGACACCGGCGAGCAAGTAGGCGACGCTTACTACGACTATCTGCTGCTGTGTACCTTTGACAAGGTCAACGAGGAAACGGGTGTGCCGATGTATAGTCTGTGCGAGAAGCAGACCTATACTTTTTCTATCGGGGAGGACGGCTCCCTTACGCCTCTCGAGGATGAGAACATAATGTTCGGCGCATACGACTACTGGACCGAAGAACAGACCGTAGAAGGTCAGGAACCGGGCTGGTCGTGGATCGGCATAGGCGATTATTTTTTCAGTGTGACTCCGGTGACAGACACAGTTGCCGAAGTGCCGGCAGATCTTGAATATGAGGACTGGGCTCTTGTAGACGGTATTTCATACAGGAATGTTCAGGTAGCGTTCAAGGACGCGTCGGTATATCTCAAGGGTCTGTTCCTCGCCGACAAAGAGGTGGTGTTCCAGGGCAAAGCCGAGGGCGACAAAGCGGTCTTCGACAGCGGCGCTTATCTGGGCATCTACGATGACCTGATCACGACCTATCTGTACGGAGGCAAGCTTGTGTATGACGAATACGGCGATGTGGAAGGTTTCGAGCCGGCAGAATCCCTGGTGTTCGACTATGACGCAGCCGGACACAGCCTGAGCACGACGCAAGACCTCTGCATCTCTACTTCTAAAGAAGTCATATCGGTGTATTATGCAATCGAGACCCCGAGCCTGTGTGTTCCTTCGGGCGATGTTACAGTTAGGGAGCTTCTTGCGCCAGTCCTGTCGGATTTCTATGACGCCTCGGATTTTTACGGCGCCGACATCTATTTCGATTTCCCGATGGTGGACGCTGACCGCAATATCCTTCCGACGGACCGGATGTACTATCAGGTTATAATGAACGATGGTCTGTTCGTGTTCTACGATGACGAGTATGAGCTTCCGGACAATGCTGCCGAATGCACCGAGATACCTTTCGACTATACATCAGACGACTTCAAGATCACCAACTTCAGCGGTCAGTGCAGCGTGACAATCGAGGCACACGGCTATGATTCCCTCGGCATCCGCACACTGTATGTCAATCCCGACAACAGCAAGGTGTACTCCGATATCTTGTGGATGCCGGGTTACGAGGGCAAGTTCAGCGGTGTAAGCAACGTGTCGCTGTCGAAAGACATCGTGGCAGAGAACTACTACGACCTCAGCGGACGCAAGACCGACCGTCCCGCCAACGGTATCTACGTGAAGCAGACCGTCTACAGCGACGGCAGCGTGAAAGTATCGAAAGTAGCTGTCAAATGAAACTGAATAAGTTATCTGCAATCCTTTTCAGCGCCGCGGTCTCTCTCTGCGCCGTTGCCTCGGACATCGACATATCGTTCAACCTGAACAACGACGAGGCTCTGCTCTACGGCTTCAAAAAGAAAGAGACCTACGACGTGGCACTCCGAATCCTTGACCCCGCTTTCGCTGGCGCCAAGGTGAAGGGGTTCAAGGTTGAGCTTCCCGTGAAGGACGGCGCCATCAAGGACGTCAGCGGCTGGCTTTCGTCGGAGCTGAAGCTCGTCGACCGCAAGAACGCTCCCGACCTTGCCGTTCAGCCTGCGGAGATAGTGAACTATATCCTCGACGTACGCTTCGACACCCCGTGCGAGATCAGCACTCAGGGAATCTGGGTGGGCTACTCCTTCACTATCACCAATCTGGGCGAGGAGTACGGCTACCCGGAGATACCGGTGGCGGTGATAGGCAGCAAGGAGAACCTGAGCGACGGACTGTGGATGCACACGAGCCGCACGCGCCTGAAATGGGAAAACGTGGGCGAGATTATCAGCGCCGTCAGCCCGATGATAATAACCCTTGAGACCAATTTCGGCGACCATGACGTAGCCGTGGGCGTACCTGCGGACGTGTATGTGGAGCGCGGCAAGGACTTCAGCGTGCCCGTTGACGTCATCAACCACGGCAGCGTACCCGTGAGCGACATCGACTACAGCTACACCCTCGCCGGTAAAGAGAGCAGCGGCAGTCTCCATCTGGACAGTCCGGTGGAAATCATGGGAGCGTCGCAGACGGTGGACTTCCCCTTCGGAGCAATTGACGAGCTTGGCGAATATCCGCTGACCTTCACCATAAACTCGACCAACGGCGAGCCCAACAACGACGCGCTCCGGACAGGAACGGGCACGGTCAACGTGTGGCCGGTGATACCCGTGACACGCCCACTGGTGGAGGAATTCACAGGTCTTGGCTGCGGCTATTGCCCCCGCGGCTATGTCGCGATGGAGTATATGAAGGAAGCTTTCGGCGACCGTTTCGTCGGGATGGCGTTCCACTCGTCTTCCTACGAGAACGCTATGGTGACCGTCCGCAATTCTGATTTCCCGGTGACAGTGTCGGGCTTCCCGAACGCCGACTTCAACCGCCGGAACCTCATGGACCCGAGCTACATGCCCTTTGAATGGGAAAAGTATGCCTCGGAGCCATCTCCCGCCGAGATAAGCGTGGAAGCCGAATGGGCTGACGAGAACCACAGCGAGGCAGTCCTGACATCGAAGCTGACCTTCGTGAAGGACATCGACAAGGCGAACTATAAGCTTGCTTTCGCCATGACGGGCGACAACCTGCACAACGACACTTGGCGTCAGGCCAACTACTACTCGGGCGACGAATCCGGCGACGGTGTCGAGAGCCCGCTGTGGGATATATTCCTCAACGGTCCTCGATATGTAGGCGATCTTGTGTTCAATGATGTAGTTGTGTACTTCAAGGACATACCCGGCATAGAGGGTTCCGTACCGTCAGAGATAAAAGCCGGCGAGACTCTCGAGTACACATACCGGATTCCGATGGAGGATGTCGTCACCATCCAGGGCAACAGATTCCTCAACAGCGACGCCAAGCTGCGCGGCGTGGTAATCCTGCTCGACGGCGAGACCGGCTACTCGGTGAACTGCAACAAGTCGGACTATCTGCCCGAGTCGACGACAGGAATCGAGGACGTAGCAGAGTCCGGCGCGACGGTCGTAAGGACGGAATACCACAACCTTCAGGGCATGCGCGTGTCACGTCCCGGCGCGGGTGCGTATATCCGCACCGACATCATGTCGGACGGCAGCCGCAGAACGCTGAAAGGCTGCAATCACTGAACGTTTTAGAATATCGGCAGCGGCGGGAGCGATAAAAGTCGTCCCCGCCGCCTTTTTTATGGAGATTTTTGCCTGCGTGGTGGTAAGAATATGAAATAATGCTTATTTTTGCCAATGAAGTGAAAAAGAATTCTTATTTTTGTAAGAATAAATCGTGAACCTAAAAAATGAAAGAGATGAGAAGCCATATCAAAACAGCGATAATACTGTCGCTTCTTATGTTAATGGGAATAGGAACAGCTAAATCTCAGGATGATATACGACCGCGTCTTGGTATCCGCGTCGGGCTTGACATAGACTGCCCGACAAAATATAATTTCAAGAACGGCACAAGTGTCAGCCTGTTCGGCGCGGGCGCCGGTTTCAGTGTGACGGGCGTCTACAACCTGCCGATAAGCTACAGCAATTTCTATTTCGAGCCTGGCGTGACTCTGTACTACAACACTCTGAGCATGGATGTCGATAAGTTGGACGGCAATACGTCGGTACCTGAGCCGTCGAGCATGTCGACGCGTCTGTTCGGTTTCCGCCTGCCTTTCGTGTTCGGCTACGCGCTACCGCTGGAGAAGGTGAAGGTCCATCTTTTCGCGGGTCCGGTGCTCCAGATCGGTCTTGTGGCGCGCCAGCATATAAGCATGAAGTACAGCGACATCAATTTAGGCGGCAGCACCAACGCCTACGGCGATGACGGTCTGCTCGACCGCTTCGACTGCGGTATCCGCATAGGCGCGGGGGTGGAGCAGAACAACTGGATTTTCCAGTTCTACGGCACCATAGGCACGTGCGACCAAGCAAGCTCGAAGTATGCGAAGATGCGCACGAGCCAGATTGTGATTGGTCTTGGATATAACTTCTAAAAAGCGGGCATAACCGAAGGGTTCAGGTATGTACGATGAAATAAGAAAATATGTGCGACTGGCGGCTGTTGCCGCCGTAGCGGCAGTGTCGCTGACCGCACAAGGACAGACGGCAGTGCGCTTCGGCGATGAGAAATCGGACACGGCGCGCATCGACGCGCTTCTGACCGAAGCCGCGTCGAGGAATTTCAGCAATGCGGAGGGCGCAGTAGCCTTCTTCGCCATAAGTTTCGAGGGGACGCCCTACGGCGCGCATACGCTCGAGCGCGAGCCGGAAATGCTGACGGTACGGCTTGACAGCGTCGACTGTACGACATTCGTGGAGACGGCGCTCGCGCTTGCCTATACGAACCGCGAGAGGCGGTCGTCGTGGCGCGACTTCGTGTACAATCTGCGGCGTCTGCGCTACCGCAACGGCGAGGTTGACGGCTATATGTCGCGCCTTCACTATATCTGCGACTGGGCGGTAGACAACGCTCACCGCGGCAACCTCAAGGACGCCACGGTGCTTTTTCCGGCATACACGTACATGATGCGTTCGATAGACTTCATGTCGGCGAACCGCGACAGATATCCGGCTCTCGCCGACTCGGCGAACTATGCCCGTCTGAGGATGCTGGAGAACGGCTACCGGCGTCACCGGTTCCCGTATATCAAGACTAACGACCTGCGCAACAAGACCACGAAGGCGGCATTCCACAACGGAGATGTCGTCGCTCTGGTGTCGAACCTCAACAACCTCGACGTTACGCACATGGGCGTTGTTGTCAAGGACGAGACGGGCGAGCCTTACCTTCTGCACGCATCGTCGAGCGACAAGAAAGTGGAGGTGTCGAAACAGCCTCTCGCCGATTTCATGCGTCGCAACCGTCAGTGGCTTGGCGTGAGAGTGTTCCGCATTTCCGAGTAAGATTATCATGAATATAGCGATAGTAGGAACAGGATATGTCGGGCTGGTGTCTGGCGCTTGCTTCTCGGAAGTGGGCGTCGACGTGACGTGCGTCGACATAGACCGTAAGAAAATAGAGGGGCTGCGCAAGGGCGTGATTCCCATCTACGAGCCCGGTCTGTCGGAGCTTGTGAGCCGCAATACTGCGGCGGGACGCCTGCATTTCGCCGACAGCCTCGGCGAGGTGATAGACAACGTGGAGATAGTGTTCTGCGCCGTCGGCACCCCGCCCGACGAGGACGGCGCCGCCGACCTGCACTATGTGCTCGACGTGGCGCGGGAGTTCGCCCGCAGCATAAAGAAGCACACGATGCTCGTGATCAAGTCGACTGTCCCCGTGGGAACGTCGGAACTCGTGCGCGCCGCCGTGAAAAGTGAGCTTGAGCAGCGCGGATGTCCCGACATGCCGTTCGAGCTTGCCTCGAACCCCGAATTCCTCAAGGAGGGCGCCGCAATCAAGGACTTCATGAGCCCCGACCGCGTTGTCATAGGCATAGAGAGCGAGGAGGGACGCCGGCTGATGGAAAGGCTTTACCGTCCGTTCCTGCTGAACAACTTCCGCGTGATGTTCATGGACCTGCCGTCGGCAGAGATGACGAAATATGCCGCCAACGCCATGCTGGCGACACGAATCTCGTTCATGAACGAGATAGCGAACCTCTGCGAGAAAACGGGCGCCGACGTCAACGCCGTCCGTACGGCAATGGGCGCCGACGCGCGCATCGGAAAGAAATTCCTCTATCCGGGCTGCGGCTACGGCGGCTCGTGCTTCCCCAAGGATGTGCGCGCGCTGATCCGCACCGGTCGCGAGAACGACTGCCGCATGCAGGTGATAGAAGCCGTCGAGGCAGTCAACGAGGAACAGAAGGGCATAATATTCCGCAAGATAGAGAAACTTTTCGGCGGCGATGTCCGCGACCGTGTCATTGCGGTATGGGGTCTTGCCTTCAAGCCGGAGACCGATGACATGCGGTGCGCCCCGTCGCTTGTGGTGATAGAAAAACTTCTTGCCGCCGGCGCGAAAGTGCGGGTGTATGACCCCGTGGCGATGGACGAGTGCCGCCGCCGCATAGGCGACACCGTGGAATACGCTTCCGACATGTATTCAGCCGTCGAGGGTGCCGACGCCCTGGCTCTGCTGACCGAATGGAAGCAGTTCAGGCTTCCCGACTGGGGACGTGTGGCGTCGATGATGCGCGGCAGCGACATAGTGGACGGAAGGAATATCTACGAGCGGTCGGACCTGGAGCCGCGCGGACTGCGTCTGCACGCGATAGGACGTCCGTAAAGAATGCGTAGAGATGAGCGTTGTAGTGGCATTCGATCTTGACGACACGCTGTTCCGCGAGTGGGACTACGTGCGGTCGGGCTATATGACAGTTGCCCGCGAGATAGCCTCCGTGACCGGTGCGAACCCTTACAGGCTCGCATCTGTTATGATGATATACCGTCCTTACGGCTTCGAGGAAGTGCTCAGGCGCATCGAAGGGCTGAAAGGTTCGGACCGGTTCAGCGTAGCCGGCATGATAGAGAGCTATCGCGCCCATACGCCTGAAATACGTCTGCGGAAAGGCGCCGCGGAGACGCTGGAGGCGCTTGAGAAAGCCGGAGGACTGCTTGTGCTCATCAGCGACGGTTCCACACGGCACCAGCGTGCCAAACTCAAGGCTCTCGGACTCGGGAGATTCTTCAGCGGCGAGCGCATTCTCATCAGCGAGGAGACCGGCGGCGACAAGACGACCGATGTGCCGTGGAATCTTGTCCGCGAGCGTTTCGGCGAGCCCGGAAGTCGTTTCTTCTACATAGGCGACAACCTTTCGAAGGACTTCCGGCTGCCCGGAATGAAAGGGTGGACGACTGTAATGCTCCGCGACAAGGAGAGGACCAACGTCTTTCCTCAACGACCTGACGACTGGGCGCCGGAATACCGCGCCCGACTGACAATAGACAACATAACTGACATAACAGACATAGTAAAGCCATGCCTACAGCTTTAATAACCGGCATCACGGGTCAGGACGGCTCGTATCTTGCCGAATTTCTCTTATCAAAAGGCTATGAGGTACACGGCATCATCCGCCGGAGTTCCTCTTTCAATACCGGACGTATCGAGCACCTCTATCTGGACCAGTGGGTGCGCGACCAGCATGAAGGACGCCGCGTACACCTTCACTACGGCGACATGACGGACTCGTCGTCGCTGACACGCATAATAGGGCTTGTGAAGCCCGACGAGATATACAACCTTGCCGCGCAGAGCCACGTGAAGGTGTCGTTCGACGTGCCTGAGTACACGGCGGAAGCTGACGCGCTGGGTACGCTGCGTCTTCTCGAGTCGGTGAGGATACTCGGACGCGAGAAAACGACGAAAATCTACCAGGCGTCGACCTCGGAGCTTTTCGGCAAAGTGCAGGAAATGCCGCAGACCGAGAAGACACCCTTCTATCCGCGTTCGCCATACGCCGTCGCCAAGCTCTACTCCTTCTGGATAATGAAGAACTACCGCGAGAGCTACGGAATGTTCACGGCAAACGGCATACTTTTCAACCACGAGAGCGAACGGCGCGGCGAGAACTTCGTGACGCGTAAAATCACTCTTGCGGCGGCACGTATAGCAGCCGGACGCCAGGACAAGCTGTATCTGGGCAACCTCGACGCACGCCGCGACTGGGGCTACGCTCCCGACTATGTGGAGTGCATGTGGCTGATAATGCAGCAGCCCGAGCCTGACGATTTCGTGATAGCGACGGGCGAGTTCCACAGCGTCCGCGAGTTCGCTCAGCTCGCTTTCGCGCGCGTGGGCATCGACCTTCGCTGGGAAGGCAGCGGTCTCGACGAAAAAGGCATCGACAAGGCTACGGGTCGCGTGATTGTGGAGGTCGACAAGCGTTTCTTCCGTCCTGCCGACGTGGAGAAACTGCTCGGCAATCCCGAAAAGGCAAAGCGCGAGCTCGGCTGGAATCCGCGCAAGACAAGCTTCGAGAAGCTTGTCGAGATAATGGTCGACTCTGATGTTGAACTTGTTAAGAAAGAATGCAATGCTTGACAAAGCAGACAAGATATATGTGGCAGGTCACCGCGGACTCGTGGGGTCTGCCATTATGGCGAATCTGAAAAGGCGCGGGTTTACCAATGTCATAGGCAGGACTCATGCCGAGCTCGACCTGCTTGACGGCGCCGCCGTGAAGCGCTTTTTCGACGAGGAGAAGCCCGAGGCGGTAGTGCTTGCCGCAGCGCATGTGGGCGGCATCATGGCTAACTCGCGCCAGCGCGCCGACTTCATCTACGAGAACCTGCAGATACAGCAGAACGTGATAGGCGAGGCTTACCGCCACGGCGTGAAGCATCTGCTGTTCCTCGGGTCGACGTGCATCTACCCCCGCGAGGCTCCCCAGCCCATACCGGAGGACGCCCTGCTGACATCGCCGCTCGAGTACACCAACGAGCCGTATGCCATAGCCAAGATAGCGGGCATGAAGATGTGCGAGTCGTTCAACCTGCAGTACGGCACTGACTACGTTGCCGTTATGCCTACGAACCTCTACGGGCCGAACGACAACTTCCATCTGGAGAACAGCCACGTCCTGCCGGCGATGATACGCAAGATACATCTTGCCAAGCTCATGGGCGAAGGCGACTATGCCGCAGTATGCGCCGACCTCGCGCGCCGACCCGTCAGCGGTCTGGGCGCGGATGCGAGCGACAGCGAGATTGAAAAGCGTCTCGCCGACTTCGGCATTTTCCCCGGCAAAGTGCGTCTCTGGGGCTCCGGGAAGCCGCTGAGAGAATTCCTCTGGAGCGAGGACATGGCAGACGCCTGCGTCCACATCCTTCTGAACGTAAGTTTCAAGGACATAGCGTCGCGATGCAAGGGCGACATACGCAACTGCCATATCAACATCGGAACCGGCAAGGAGCTGACCATCGCCGAGCTTGCCGACAAGGTGGCGAAAGCCGTGGGCTTCAATGGAACCATTGAATGGGACTCAAGCAAGCCCGACGGCACGATGCGCAAGCTCTGCTCGGTAGCGCGCCTCCATGAACTCGGATGGCACCACAGCGTTGAACTTGACGAGGGTATTTCCCGTCTGTATAACTGGTATAATAACCGACTATGAAAAAAATATTCTATCCTCTGCTTGTCATAGCCGTGCTGTTCGTGTCGGTAGCC
>JAGBDG010000007.1 GCA_017937625.1 Muribaculaceae bacterium
AGGAACGCAAGGGGCTTCTGTATGCCGGTTCCCCAGTTATAGGACGACTGTATGCTGTAGTTGTTGTAGCGGAACCAGCATGGGCTCAGCGATATGTTGTTGCCCTCACCGGCAGGAAGCTTGCCGTTGCGGTACGATGCGAGGGCATAGCGCGTATAGCGGAAGAATATCTGCTCGTCGTCGGCTACACGGTTGCCGGGTGTGCCGGCGTCGAGGACCTGCATGTAGAGGGTGGCGTCCTCGTCGAGGCGGTAATAGGGAGCGTCGGGACCGACGAGGAAGACGGTGTCTTCGGGAACGTCAAGGATTACTTTATTGTCGGCGAGGAAATTGTTGACGTACTGGTCCTGTTCCTGGAGGAGTTCGGCGTACGATTTGGAGTCGTCGCACGAGACGTTGACAATTGCTGTCAGGCACAGGAGAAGAATAGCGGATGATACTTTCAGTATTTTCATTTGTCGTGGTTGATTACTTCTTTTTCTGGTCTATGAAACGATGACGTATGTCGTCGAGATGGCTCTTGAGGTGTTCGGCGGCTTCGTCGAGGGTGCCGAAATACTCTCCGCCTGCGGCGTTGAGGTGTCCTCCTCCGCCGAAAAGCTCGGAAGCGATGATGTTGACGGGAATGTCGCCGACAGAGCGTAGCGACACGCGTATGCAGTCGCTTTCCTGGCGCATGAATAGGCTGATGTCGATGCCGGGAATGGCGAGCGGACGGTTGACGAGCCCCTCGGTGTCGCCCTTGGTGTAGTGGAAGCGGTTTAGCTCCTCGCGGCGCAGCGTTATCAGTGAGAGATGTGCGTCGGTGAAGAGTTCCATCTTGTGGAGTATGGCGTAGGAGTTGAGCCTCATGCAGTTGGCGCTGTTGGTGTTGAAGAGCATGCGGTAGAGCGCAGCCTTGTCGACGCCCTTGCGCACGAGCTCAGCCTCGACGATGTACAGCTCGGGGTCGTCGCAGCTGTAGGAGAAGTTCCCTGTGTCGGTCATCATGCCGGCGAGGATACATTCTGCCGCCTGACGGTCGATGAGGTTGAAAAGCTCGAGGCGGCAGAGGAAGCGGAAGAGAAGATAGCATGTCGACGACATCTCGGGATGGGAGATGATGACGTCGGCGTCAATCGACGGGTTGAGATGATGGTCGATGAGGATTTTGGGAGCCTTGGATGATTTCAGAGCCTCGGACAGGCGACCTACGCGTGACGGCTCGTTGAAGTCGAGGCAAAGGAGCAGGTCGGTGTCGGCGATGAGCTTGTCGGCGAATTCAGGATATTTTACGGAGTCGACAATCTCCGACGCACCGGGAAGCGCGCGGAGGTAGAAAAGGAAAGCGTCGGGCACGACAACGTGCACGTCCTTGCCGATTGCCGATAGGACGCGCATTGCCGCGAGGGAGGAGCCTACGGCATCGCCGTCGGGGCTCGTATGGCATATTACAGTTATCGCGTTGGCGTTGTCAATCAGAGTCTTAGCCTTGCGTATGCTGTTTTCGTTTATTTTCTGTGAAATCATTATGCAAATTTATGGATTTTTCGCCAAAGATAGCCTCCGCATTCCTTAAAAATGCGTAATGGGTTAGAATTGGAAGTAGATGAAGTTCCGGATAGAGAAATATCACTGCGTGAAGTGTCCTTCTGCAAAGTGGCTCGAGAGTGTCTCTATATGACCTGGCTATTAATCATCCTTACTGAAGAATATTTCACCAAGCCTGGGCCATTGTTTCTTTTGCTCTGAAGACTCAGTATCAGTGCAAGTCGCGTTCCATTCGTATTCGAACTCGTCTTTTGTTCTGAATTGTTTGTAATTCCAGTTGATGTCGCCAAACCTACCTTTGAAAAGACGATATTTTCCACTCTTTGGCTCCTGCTCGGTCAGCCGGATTTTCTCACCGGGCATGACTACAATCTGCCTGACGACTCTGTCGCCGTGAAAATGATAGTATGTCACCGTCTTTGAAGACTCGTCTTCTATCTTCATAAAGCTGTCCGCATCAGGCAACGGAACTCTTTTTAATATTTCATATTCTATCGAGAAACTTAAGTAGTAGCCATATTTCATGCGGAATCTGATTGATTCAAAATGAAAGACATCGCCTAATTCAAGAACAGAATGATACTTTTCTGGCAATTTGCCAACGCAGGTAAATTCTCCGTTCACATGCCAGATATGCCAGTTGGTGAGAGGATCTACCTCATTTATTTTTAAATTAATGAAGGTATGATCAATCGTATATCCGAAAACCACCTCGGAAAGTTCAGCTTCTCCGATTTCGGCAGATTTTCCTACCTTATACCATCCACCGAGTTCTATTCCTCTTCTTAGGATTGTATGGGCATAGAACTGAATATCATCTTTTACAATGTCGTCTATCACAGGATTGTAGTCCAGAGGATAATGACGGCGGAATACACGGATTACGGAACTGTTAAGCTGCGTCAGGTCATTGGCTATGTATTGAAAATAGCACTTGAAGTCCTCAAACTCCGCGCAAAACACATTTCCTATCTTTGTCACAATTCGTTTTGCCATAATAATATCAAATAATTATAATTCATTATCATATATACCATATTTACCCCAAAACTTGGAATCTATCTCATTTCTTAAATTATACAATTTGCCACCAAATTTTTCCATCCCGTACTTACTAATTTGTCTCTGTTCCCATATACGTGCCCCCATTCTGCAGAGGTCTAAACGTATTTCTCTAAATAAGAGATCGGATTTATTAGTATGTGAGCGTAAATGCTCCTTGAATCTGATTTCAGGGTCTCTACTTGTTATTCCGACATATTTTAGTTCTTTGGTTTCACGGTCGAATCCATAATAACCATTATACGGACCTGACTCAGACACAGGAGCAAGGATACTCTCTATATCAACCGGCTTCTTCGGCAGTTCACCATTCCAGATATTTCTGCCACTAAGTCCCGCGGATATAGCACCGGTAACACCTCCTGAAACCATACCGAAGAAACCGTCGATTGCCGCACCTTTCAATCCATTTCCTAATGATTTACCGAAATTCTCTCCGTTATACAACGAGTTCAGCGTATTCATAAGAAAACCCTGTGTTGTGCCTTCTGCAATACCTATCGCTGCACCTCTCATAATCCCTGTTGATGCCGCCGTGAGACTTGCCGCCGAAACGCTTAAGGCAGACCCGAAACCGACAGCGGCTCCAATTCCGACAGCGGCACTCGCCCCGCCGGCAACACCTCCTATCAAGGCATAACCGGCGCCTCTCCAAAAGCTCTTCCAACCGCTGACTGATGAAATGTCTTCCCAATTCGCAATGACATTCGTAACTGCGCCGACAAAAGCTGCGATACCGACAACCGCCCAAAAGAATTCTCCGTCCTCGTCGACATAGCAGAGCGGATTGTTGAGGGCGTAGGAGAAACGATTGAAGTTCTGCGACATGAAAGGCTCCTGCACGAAGGGGTCGGGCGACAGGAAACGACCGAGCACGGGGTCGTAGAGACGCGCGTTCATGTTGATAAGCCCGAAAGGCACAAGATGTTCATGACCCGTATAACCTCGTCCGAGGAAAAGCTCTATATTGGCAGTTCCCGAATAGACAGTCTGCGTCTCGGGATCGCGCAGACGTCCCCAGGCATCATAGCTGAGTTCCTGGACCACCGTACCGTCCTTGTCGATTATGTGGGTTATGCTCCCGAGGTAGTCGCGCAGGATATGATAGAGCTTAGTCCCGGTCTTGTCCTTAACCAGCACCGCCGGCGCGGAATAATAGTCGCCGGAAAGATAGAGCTTCTCCTTGTCGTCCGTTCCCCGGCTGTCCATCTCATAGCAGTCGCCGAGATAGTAGCGTCTCAGATCAGGTGCGCCGGGCGTTGTCAGGACCATCCTGACGCGCTTGTACTCGCCGTTATAGGTGAATGTCGCACGCATTCCTCTTTCAGAAATAGCGGCAGGACGTCGGAAAGAGTTGTAACTTATTTCCTGAGTTATCTGCGGTATAGCATCGCCGGAAAGAGCCACGTCGGAGACTGCGTACGGCTTCTGAGCTATGTTGTATCCGAACGTGCCGACACCGCTCTTACTGGTGATGTTGCCTTTGGCGTCGTAGGTAACTCCGTTATTGCCGAATACGGTCAGCCTGTTCAGTTTGTCGTAGTAAAAAGCCTCTGTAATATTCCTTTTGAGGTCGTATCTTGCTCCAAGACAGGAGGTCGCGTGGTCAAATGTGTATGCGGTATTCTGATAAAGACCTTTGACACCGGAAGCAGTCTGCCCGTACGGCAAGCCGTAATCGGTATAGCTGTAATTCCGCACGAGTTTCTCGGCGCCGACTTCTGTCGGTTTGCCGAAGTTGTTTTCTTCAGCCAGTATATAGAACGGAGTTCCGTCAAACGAGGCTTTAATGATATGCCCGTTGGCGTAAGTGTATGCTTCCGTGCCGAGCAGTCCGCGTTGTGACCTGTAGGTCACGGAACTGACATTGCCGTCGGCATACCTATAGCTTTTTTGCAGCATTGTCCCGTCGACGCCGCGTTCTGTCAGTGTGGATATTCTTCCTATGCTGTCGTAAGCGAAAGTCTTCGATGTCCCGTTGTCCGTCGATATTGAAGACAGTTCGTCGTAGGCGGTGTAGGCATACGTGGTGACGAATTCCGGAGTCGTGGTTTTCTTCAGCCTGTTGTACGAGTCAAACTCGTTTGTAGTGACCTCTCCGTTGGCATTCGTTTCCGTCGACAGGTTGCCTGCGGCGTCATATCCGTATGTCGTCGTGCCCTGACTCGGATCGGAAAGGCTTGTCTGCCGACGGTAACTGTCGTAGCCGAACGACGTAACCACATTGCCGGGCGCCACGATTGATGTGGGCTGACCGTCGGCTGCGAGATTATATGTGACGGTTCCCGCCGGGTCGGATACCGCCACCACATTCTCAAGAGCGTCGTATGTCTTCGTTGTGGAGATTCCATCTTCAACAGTGGTCACGTTGCATCCGCTGTAGCTGTAGGTCGTTGTCCTTCCGGAAGCCTCCGCGCAGGAAAGGATGCGGTCGTGGCTGTCATAGCTGTATGTGTTCCACTTCGAGGGCGAGTCGCCGAAGAAAGGCAAAGACTCTTTCTCCGGTCTACCGTAGGCGTCATACTGCACGTCGACATATCTGGTTCTTCCGTCAAAACGGATGTCGCCTTTTCTGACCGAGCGGTTAAGGGCATCAAAAAACTCGATGGAGGTCGGGCTTCCCGTCTTTGTCTCTGTAATGGAATACAGGCAGTCCGAGCCGACCGGCGCCCATGCATAGCTGACTTTCTCCAGGGTTCCGTCCGGGTGCTTTATGCTCTCCTTACGACCGAACAGGTCGTAGGTATATGTCGTGAGCGCCCCTCGCGAATCTGTCGACGACGCGACTTTTCCGGATGAGTCGTAAGTGTACCGGTTCGACAGCCCCATCGGGCTTGTCTCTTTCGAGAGACGCCCGTATGAATCATATTCAAAGACGGTCTTGAGACTGTTAGGAGAACTGAACAGCTTTACAGTTTCCGAGGTCGGATTGCCGTGACTGTCATATTGATATATTTCTTCCCGGATTTTGTTGCCGTCTTTGTAGTAGAGCGTTACTGTGGGCTGTCGCTTATTAAAGGCTGCGACATACTTCCGCTCTTTGTATTGTGTGCCGTTGCGGGTAACGGTAACAGTCTGGTCTCTAAGATAGCCGAGATTATATCCGTCGCCTACCGTCGTATTCGAGGCATAGGTGTTTTTCTTTAAGACAGTGATGTCTCCGGGGTATGTTATCAGTTCGGACGTGGGGTACCCGTAAGAATCACTTTCGAAAACATAAGTCGCGGTAATATCTTTGAGCTTGTCTTTTTCAGTCCTGCCAGTCTGGGTGATTCTGGCAAGCTTGTTGTATTCTGTGCTTACGCTGTATGTGTACGTC
>JAGBDG010000062.1 GCA_017937625.1 Muribaculaceae bacterium
ACGACTGCAAGGCAAAGCAGGTATGCACCGAAACCACCTGTGCAGCAGGCGACAAGGTGAAGAAGACTCAGAACCCGTTCGAAGGACTGAATCTGACAGCCGACCAGCAGACAAAGCTCGACGCTCTACGTCAGCAGTGCGCAGCCGACCGCAAGCAGGCTAAGGAACAGGCAAAGGAGCGCAAGGACCGCGATCGCAAGGACCGCATGGAATCCTACCGCCAGATGCGCGCCGACAGGCTCGCCAAAATCAAGAATATCCTCACGCCCGAGCAGTACGTGAAGTTCCTTGAGAACCAGTACGTCGACGCACGTCAGTCGCTCAACAAAGTAGAGCGTTCCGACCGCACGGCATTCCGCTCCGACGCCAGGAAAATGCGCCGCGACGCAAAAGATATCCGTCGTGATGTCCGCAAGCAGGCATCCGGCACGCAGGAAGGTAAGTGATATTCACACCGAGTTATTGTTCTCCTCTCTTCCAAAGCACGCTCCGGCGTGCTTTTTTTGTTTTAGTCTGCAAATAAATAAAAGGAAAAAGCGTCGTTGTGACAAATAGTTTGTATATTTGCACAAAACCTTCTGTCTGATTCTGAAAAACACATTCTGCATGAAAAAACTGCTGTTATCTATAATTCTGACTTCCGCTGTTATTTCTCCGGCTCGTGAAGCTGTGCTTCCGATTGCAGTGGCACCGCTTGAAGGCAATCTTCTCGGACAGTCATCATGGGATTTTTCTAACCAGTGGATTGTTGACGACAAGGCGAGAATGTCGGTATGTACCTATGGCGATTCCTTGCTGACCGAGACGTTCGATGGCAGAAGATTCTGGTATGAGATATGCAATGACTCACTATTGTATTCTGGCGAAGAAGACCGTCTGACCTCGATTTTTCTTGACAGTCCGGCATTTGTAACCCGGCTTCCATTGGACGCCGGTAAGGAAAACGTCGGCACGGATTTCGTGGCAAGCGGTAGCGGTGGGGGAAGGCGTTTTGATGTCAGCGAACGCGGCATATTGTTTTTTTCAAAATCGCCTCGCACAGGTATTATGATAGCTGCGGCAGGCGACACAGTCGGCAATGTCTTGTTGGTAAGGGAGCGACGCCACGTCGCTGCATCCTTCCCGGACGACAGTGTGTCTTATGATTCCCGTCTGATTACAGAAACATACAGATGGTACGACAGCGAGGGTATAGCAACTCTTGTACCTCTCGCAATCCAGAGAACCGTTTCGGCAGTATCGCTCTCAAACGATACGTCGGTAGTGTCATCGGCAGCTTATCTTCCCGAAAGATGCGGTCAGAGACAGAAAGCAAGCACGTACAAGCCAACCGACGCAGTCGATGACAAAGCGTTGGAGTCGGCTTTGAACGCATCGACAGTTTCCTGCGACGGCACCACAGTTGCCATAAGGACAAGTATTCCATACGCAGGGCTTACTGTCACAGCTGACATCATGGACGCGGCAGGACGCCTTTATCTTCACGAAAGCATGCTTTCGGATGGAACTGGCATGACAATCGACATAGACTGTTCGGGACTCCGCTCGGGTCAGTACATTGCTGCGATAGGAGTTGAAAACACGTCTGTAGCGCCTAAAAAAGAAATCATCATAATCCGTCAGCGATGAAAACGACAAGAATACTTATGCTCTCGGCGGCTATGCTTGCAGCCGTCGCAGGCGTCGCCGAAGAAACGTCGCAGGGTCTGATGCTCTCTCCCCAGAGCTCCGAGGTGATACCTCCGGCTCCGTCGAGCGCGCAACAGGTGCGCTATCAGAGTCCGCAGCCCGCACTCGCTACTGGCGCCGTGAACCTGTCGGTACCGCTGTACACACTCGAAGCAGAAGGGCTGGCGATTCCCTTTACGCTCAGCTACCACACATCGGGCATAAAACCGACTGACGACCCGCTGCCGTGCGGCTACGGGTGGAGTCTTATGCCCGGTCTGAAAGTGACGCGCACAGTAAGGGGCAGGGCTGACGAGCTGTTCGACTACTGGGGTGACCGCGGCGGAGAAGTATCCTTCGCTGAAAACTCGTTCGCTGCGATATGCAGCGACGCCGCTCCTTCAGGAGGTGAGACAGGGAATACCGCCAAAAGGATAGATACGGAAAAAGACATCTTCAATATCTCGCTGCCGTCAGGCACGTACACCCGCATTCTTGTCAGGAACGGCAATACCTGCGATTTCGTAGGCGGAGGCGACGACAACGAGACAGTGATTACCGGAACAAGCGGTCTGTATACAATCACTGCAAAAGACGCGCAGGGCTACGTCTACTGCTTCGGCTCACCATACGAGACCTACCGCTCCTCCGCCACCAACATGGCGGACCGCCGCACGGCATGGGCGCTGCAGTACATAGAGCTGCCCTCAGGCAGACGAATCGAGTTCACGTGGACAGTGTTCGACCACGACTATATGGGAATGATCGGTGGTGACACCGGCATGGACAGTTTCAATCCCGGGGATTATTTCAACCCTGCCGAAGACTGGACCCACAGTTTTGGCGAGGTAATGGTGATGAACGACGGACAGTATCGCGACCGCATCCATCTGAGCAAAGTGACGTTCCCCGGTGGAGAAATCGAACTGTCATACACCGACAGAAAGCTTTCGACGTTCAAGGTGTATTCCTCCGACAAATCCCTCGTCAGCTCGACATCGCTCGCCTACGGGACTTCTGCCGCGGAGAAGAATCTGCTTAAGTCGGTGACGCTGGACAGAGACAACAGATACAGCTTCGACTACAATCCCCTGTGGGACGTCAACGCCCGTCCGAACTACAGCATAGACTGGTGGGGCTACTATAACGGAAAAAGCAATCTAACTCTTACACCGTTTCTGAGAATCAAGTCTAAGGACAAGGATGTCAATACGGGATATCATTTCAGGACCATAGGAACCGCCGACCGCAGTCCGGACGAGGAAAAGATGAAAGCCGGCATTATCCGTCGTATTACTTATCCGACCGGCGGTTACAGCGATTTCAGTTACGAGGCTCACCGTTTCCCGCCACAGCGGATGGACTCCTACGGCAACATATCGGATGACACAGACCCAGTGCTCAGTTTCGGCGGCGGTCTGCGGGTAGCTTCAATATCGACATACGAGCGCAGCGGTGACCCTCGTCCTCATGTACGCAGATACACATACGACTCGGTTCAGGTGGCGGCTGTGCCGTCGGCTTCAACTTTTGTAAAGATTACAAAAGGTTTCGGAATTAGAGGTGAGAATGTTAGACCTGACTGTTATTTCTTCCGCATGCTCTATGTCGGATACTCTTCCGACTATATGGCAAACCGTATAGGAGAAGAAGCGTTATGGTACCGTCAAGTGACGGAGGCATATCCGGAAGGCAAGAAAGTCTACAGTTTCAACCGAACGTTGCCGTCTGACCAGGAATATCGGGAGTGGGGATATAACGCGCCCTACCTGTTTATGCGGAATGTCTTCAGCAAAGGCGCCCGTCTTGTACGCACGAGGACATACGCCTCGGAGTCCGGCGGAGGATACCGACCGGTTCTGACCGAACAGATGTTCTACGAGACTGTAAAACAGCAGTCATACGTCCAGAACGGCGAGATTGCCAATACCCGCGTAACCCGCTATCTGGCTCAGATGGCATATAATACACTTGAAGCCCCCGATTTCATCAACGGAGAATACTTCATGTTTATATTCAGTTATATAGATACTTCTGGGAATTTAATAAGAAATGTAGGTCGGATTAAGCTCACTGGCTGGTTTCAGGAGGATCTTTACGGAGGCGGCGACAGTCCCTACCGTGTAGACTACTATACGATATGCCTGCAGTCGGACAGACTCAAGTCGAAGAAAGTGACGCAGCATCTGGAAAACGGAGATTTTACGGTGACAGACACCTACTCGTACAAGCCCGGCACGTCCATCATTACCTTTGTAGAAACGAAGAACCCTGCCGAGCCGAAAGCGCAGACTGTCAGAATCACCTATCCTTCCGCTACGGGCACACAGGCTGAACGCGACATGTTGAGCGCCAATATGACCGGAGTTCCGGTCAAGACACAGAAGATGTATGGAATCATGGGCACAGCTATACGGCGCGAGTTCGCTAATTTCGGCAACAAGGTGTACCGACCGGTCAGGGAATGGCAGTCGCGCGGCACCACAGAATGGCTCATCGGCAGCTACGACTACGACAGCTACGGCAACCTGAGGGAACATACGGGTACCGATTCGGTTACTGTGACCTATCTGTGGGGATATTCGTCGACACATCCCGTCTACAGCATCAGAGGCACGGATTACGCCGGGGTATGCCGGGCGAACACGTCGGAAGTCCTGCTTGGCGGCTCTGCCGAGAAAGCGGAGCTCACCGATCCGTCGACCGCAGGCAACCGCTGCCTTGTGACGCGGGCGCTGTGGAAACCATTGGTGGGCATTAAGTCGCTCAGGCAGCCGTGCGGGCTGACGACAGGTTACGAATATGACTATGCCGGACGTCTCGTACGCTCGTCCATCGAGGGCTACGGACCGACCGAAAGCTACAGCTACCACGTCGGCACGACCGGTCCGAACTACATGACGCGCAGCGTCTATTCTTCCGCAACGTCGGCGGAAGTGCGCGAGACCGTGAACTACGACGGACTCGGGCGCGAGAAATCAAGGCTTACCGCCGCGCCGGAATCCGGCTATACGGCGGTGCTGGCCGAGTACGACGCGATGGACCGCGCCTTCAGACAATGGTCACCGGTGAATGTTGAGGACAGTCATCCCGAAGCGTCCGCGATAGCAGCGGCGGCAGAGGTAATGTACGGAACCGGCTGTGCCTACGCCACGACGTTCTACGAGGCGTCGCCCATGCAGCGCGTGAGCGGGCAGCTAAAGGCGGGCGAGGCGTGGCATAATGCAGACAGGAGAACGTCTGTAAAATACTATGTCAACACAGCCTCGGGTGACCTTTCATGTCCCGACTGCTACGAGGCGGCAGGAGCTTCCGGGTTGATTTATACGGGCTCGCGACGTTATCCGGCTGGTGCGCTGACAGTAGAGAAAGTCACTGATGAGGAAAACCACGTGACTATGACTTTCACCGACACCTGGGGAAGGAAAATAATGGTACGCGAGGGCATTCCCGGTGACTGGAACGACACCCGTTATGTCTACAACGACATAGGCGACCTTCTTTACGTTATTCAGCCGGCAAGTACCGGAACAGTCAAGAAATCGGACTGCTTCCGCTACGAATATGACTCGCGCGGGAACTGTATATACAAATCGGTTCCCGGCGGCAAGGCAACGCGCTACCGCTACGATTCCCGCAACAGGCTTTTCGCCGAGCAGGATGGCAATCTTTCGGCGGAGAGCATGTGGCTTGTACATCACTACGACCGTCTCGGGCGTCCCGCTTTCAAGGCATACGCCGATATATCAGACGAAGATCTCGATGAATTATGCTCACAGGCTTTCACCGTAAGTGCGCCTGTGGCAGGAAGCCGCCTCGGCGGCTCTACAGGCGGCTATACCCGTCCTGCACAGCTGTCGTCGGCAATGCCGCTTACCGAACTGGCGGAGGCGCATTACTATGATACATACGATTACGTCATCGGAATTCCGACCGAATGGGATTTCGAGTTCGGACAGGCACCGGGCGTAGTACCTCGCGCCAGCGCCGTAGGTCTTGAGACTGCCGTGGCAGCGGGACAGCAGATGCGTCTGAAGGTATATGACAATGCAGGTCGTGTGGTCTGGGAGGCATACGGCGACGTGTCGCGCCGACCCGAGCAGGAGATTGCCACACTCTACAACTACCGTGGCGAGACAGTGACTCAGACAGAAGACACATTCTTTCCTGTCGCGATAAGACAGACACGAACCAACACATATTATCCATCGGGACATCTGCAGAAGACTGTCGTCACACAGAACGGCGAAACAGCGACAATAGAGCATCACTACGACGGAGCCGGTCGCCCGGATACCCTGAGGCTCGGCGACAAGGTCAGCCGTCAGTTCAGTTACAATGCGAGCGGATGGCTTGTCGACGGCAGGACGACGGGAATAAGGAATATGACGATGCCGACAGTGATATCGCAGAACGCGCTGCCCGGTTCAGGTTCCGATGTAAAACCTATATTCCCTCTGACAACAGAGATTCACGAGATTCTCCATTATGCCGATTCAGTAAACGGCTCGACCCCGCGCTACGACGGCAAGATATCCGCCAGGAAATGCGGCAGTATATCGACTGCATACGTCTACGACAGTCACGGACGCCTGACCTCGGCAAAAACCGGAGGCGGGATAGAGCATGTGCTTGCCACAGCGCCCAATCTGTCGGCAAGCTATACATACGACCGGAATGCCAACATAACATCTGTCGTCGAATATGGTGTGACGGATATTGTAAAAAGACAGAACAAGTACGGTCTGAAGTCGGAACTCTCGATGACATACGAGGGCAACCGGCTGAAAGCGATGGATATAGAACACTACGGCGCCGAATACGAAGGTCGTACCGGCGTCAGCGGCAACGGATCGGTCAGCGGCTTCGCGTACGACGCCAACGGCAACATGACCGCGGATCCCTCGCGCGGCATCGTGGAAATAGAATACAACCGTCTGAATCTGCCTGTCTCTGTCGTTACGGACAAGTGTCATCACCAGATGATTTCGTACGACGGCTTCGGACGTAAGCGTGAGGTACTTTACAGCCAGCTGTCGGAGTCGGTTCTTCATCCTGAGCTCGGGCTGCCCGTCAGCGAGACTCTGCTGAGCCGCAGGAAATATGTGGGACCGCATGTCTTTGTCAACGACAGCATCGAATACTCCGCTTTTCCGGGCGGCTACTTCACGCCAGAGGGTACGGCGGTCTACTACGTCACAGACTGGCAGGGAAACAACATCGCGGCAGTAGCCGGCGACGGACGCAGGGTAGAATTGGTGACATACTATCCCTACGGCGAGCCTGTCACCGAGCCGGCGAAGATGCGTTATCTGTTCGGCGGAAAAGAGCGCGAGCATGCCGGCGGACTCAACAGCTACGATTTCGGTGCTCGCTTCCGTGCGCCTTACGGGCAGTGGACCACTCCTGATCCGCTCTCAGAGAAGTTCTACAGCATCTCACCATTCTCATACTGCGGCGGTGACCCGATAAACCACGTCGACCGCGACGGTGAATTCGTCTTACCTGTACCGGTTGTGGCAGCACTTATCGGAGGCGGCGTAAATTTAGTGACTCAAGTATCTGTTAATTTAGTAAAGGGTGAAGGATTCTTTGAAGCGATAGGTAATGTGGATGTTACAAGTGTTACCGAAGCTGCGGTAACGAGTGCGTTGTTAGTTCCTGGGGCATCAGTTTTAAAAGTAATTGGCTCTATTGCTATGGATACTTTTGATGCGGCAGTAGATGTGAAATTAAATGGTGATATTAAATATGTAGGTGGGTCAGGTGACAATAATAAAAAAACAAGAGAAGCTGCTATAGATTTTGTTGCAAATATATTGCCGAATTTTGGAGTAAAGCATAAATCCAGTGACTTTATTCCGAGCAATTCTTTGAATTCTGAATATATTGGGGCAACATTAAGCAAAGAAGAGGCAGATATAGTGACAAGAATTATTTTCAGCATGTTCGACACAGGTTTGAAAGACGGATTAAATTATAAGGATCAGATTGATGCTGAAAAAGAGAAGCAGAGAAAAGAAGAAGAAAACTATGATTATTAAATATTGAGTTATATGAAAGGTTATTTTGAAGTTTTTGCGATAGGCTTTAGATTTTTAAAGAATTGGCTTACCGAAGAAAATCATATAGACCAGCGTTTGGGTATGTTTTTGTCAATTATTATTTTATTTTTTCTTGTATCACAGTGTATGATAGAAGAAAATGATTTAGATAACTATGGAGAATGGTCTGTCGGAGCTATTTATAAAAAGGAAGGTGGTAAGAATGCAAAGTTTTTGTATAGGTTTTATGTAGATAGTATCGAATATATAGGCTCAGCACCTTGCGGCGTGTCAAAAATCTGCATAGGAGATTCGCTTTATGTGCATTACGACCGCACAGATCCGTCGAATAATGTCAGAGGAGATTATTTTGAGTATGTTCTCGATACGGAACAGCTTCCCGATACGGTCTATTACCGCCGCAAAATGAACAACCAGCGCCGCCCCCTGATTTATCAGTGAAAACATTGCCAGCCGGTGCCTAAAAAAATGCTATATTTAATAACTATGTAATTAAATTATGACGAAGTTTGAAAAGATAATCGAGTTGCTGAAAGAAGACTCCTTTTTTGATGATTATACGTTCAGAAAGAGGGATTCGTCGTTTGTTCATAAATTTGAAGGCGGGGAACGAAGAATCGAGTTCAGAAAATGGACTGATTTTATCGCCATGTCGGTAGAACCGCAGTTCGCCGTCAGATTCGACTTTGTCCACAAGTGGTTTGAGAAATTCAGCTTCAAGACTCTCCGCGATCAGCGAGACGACTGCACCGTTGGAGGCTGGACAAGAAAATACGGATGTTTTCCTGTATATAATTTTAAACATGACGGGAACAATTTCTTAGAGGAATTCAACAAGCTTAAAGAAACAATAAAAATATGTGCCGGGCAGTTTTTTAACGAATACCGGACACCGGAAGATGTATATGTCAGAGACATATTGCCCATACTGGAAGGAAGGGCGGAGTTGCCCGGTAGTGGCGCGGACTGGCTTTTCTGCTATCTTACTATCTGCAAGGTCGTGGCTCCGGAAAACTATGACAGACTGAAAGCTATGTCTATTGAGCAGGCTAAAGTTCTGGTGTCCAGAAAATACCCTGAGCCTAATATGGAAAGATACTATGACCGTCTTGATGAGATACTTGGCTATCTTGATAGTCTTTCGGTTGATGACCTGATGAAGAAACGTCTTAAATAGTAGCGCACAAGTAGAAATCAAAGGTAATTGTTGAAATATGAAAAAGTACTACGTAATAGATAAAACATTAGAACGAGTTTATCCGCAGGTGGAAAATGTCACAAAAAAGAGTGTCAGTATTGCGAATATTTTCGAGCCCTACGTCAACATAGTTGATCCGAAAAAACTTGAACTAAAGTTTAAGTTAGAAAAACGTGCGAAACTTACGGACGTTCTGACAACGATTCCGAGCGGCACGTTTAATTATCTCATAAGCGAGAGAGCAAAAAATGTACTCCAGACAATGCGTATTTCGCGTCACGTGTTTTTCGATGCTACCGTTATGGAGAAAGACATTCCTCACAGGTATAGTTGGTTACACTTGATGAAAGATACTGAATTGCTTGCCAGCATTGACTATGACAAATCGGAATTCCGCTATTCCGAATATGGTCTTGGCGAAGGAGTGCCGATAAAGATAGATTCTTACGCTCATTATAAGTCTTTGGAAGCATCGTCAGATGAGCCTACGGCATTCGATGTTGAAATGACAAAAATAGTAATGAAAGATGACTTTGACCGTTCGCTGGATATGTTTTTTTTAAATCCTTTCGATTTCAACATATATGTATCTGAGGAATTAAAAAAGAGAATGGAAGAAGCCAAAATCACAGGCGTATGCTTTCGTGACCCGGTTGTCTTTTAGCCACAATTACTGTTTGCGGAAACTGATTCTCTCTGATTCTGAAAAACACATTCTGCATGAAAAGTTATTTTGAAGTTTTTGCGATAGGCTTTAGATATATAAAGAATTGGTATACCGATGAAGAACATGACGGGCGTATAGGCATGGCTCCTTTAATTGTTGTATTATTCTTTTATTTCACGCATTGTATGATTGAAGATAATGATTTGCATAGCTATGGCAAGTGGACAGTAGGAGCTGTTTATGATATATATAGTATAAAAGCTTCAGATTATTATGAATACCAGTTTTACGTAGACGGGGTTAGATATACTGGACATATAGGTAAAGGTATCTCAAAAATCTGCATAGGAGATTCGCTATATGTGCATTACGACCGCACGAATCCGTCGAATAATGCTCCCGGCAGGTATTTTGAGTATGTCCTTGATACGGAACAGCTTCCCGACACGGTCTATTACCGCCGCAAAATGAACAACCAGCGCCGCCCGCTGATTTACCAGTGACCGATCTGTTTTTGGCGGGTGAGGGGGAACAAATCGGAGGCTGGGGAGTTATGTCTATTAGACACTATTAATTAATGATTTTGAGATATGGCTTACAAAATTATCGAAATCGAAGGCGTTGGCGATAGCTATGCCAAGAAGCTTGAAGACGCCGGCATCAAGACTACCGATGACCTTCTTGCCGCAGCTGCGACACCTAAGGGACGCGAGAAGCTTGCCGAAGAAACCGGTATCAGTCCGAAACTTATCCTCCGCTGGGCGAACCATGCCGACCTGTTCCGCGTGAAGGGAGTCGCGGGTCAGTTTGCCGAACTCCTCGAGGCTGCGGGCGTCGACACCGTGAAGGAGTTCCGCCACCGCGTAGCCGCCAACCTCCAGCCGAAGCTCGTGGAGGTCAACGAGGCGAAGAATCTCTGCAACCGCGTTCCGTCGGTCAGCGAGATCGAGCGCATGATAGAGCAGGCAAAGACCCTCGAGCCTGTCATTACTTATTGAGCGTACATTTAATCTGAGATAACAGCAAGCGTGGAGGTGCCTTGTGGCATGTTGCCGCGCTTGCTTTGTGCTGCTTTAGCAATAGTTATTTTTTGTTAAGCAAAATGATTTAAAACGCGTGATATTTAATAATTTTTGGCAAAATGGCTAACTTTGCCGTGTTTAAGCAATCATTATCCATATATGAACCTGAAACTCAAAAAGGGTTTGAAGCTCAACATAGCCGGTGGAGTGGACAGCAGCGAGATGCGTCCGGTGGCTGTGAAAGTCGACCGATGTGCAATCGTGCCGGATGACTATGAGGGCTTTGTGCCTAAACTTGCCGTGAAAGAAGGCGACAAAGTAGCCGCAGGCACTCCGTTGCTTTACGATAAGAATCATCCGGAACTCAAGCTTGTCTCGCCTGCATCGGGCAGAGTGAGCGCCGTAGTCCGCGGCGAGCGCCGCAAGATTATGCGCGTGGAGGTGGAAATCGGTGATTCCCAGGCAGCCGCTCCGGCTCTTCCCGAAGTGAAAGACGAGGCGTCGGCACGTACGTTCCTTGCAAACAGCGGACTGCTCGCCATGATGCGCCGCCGTCCCTACGCCATAGTTCCCGACCCCGACGACACAGTGCGCGACGTTTTCGTCACCGCTATGGACGAGGCTCCGCTTGCCGTGCCATACGAGGTGTTCTCGGCGTTGTTCAGCCGCGAGGACTATGAGGCAGGCGTGGCACTGCTGTCGAAGATATGCCGCGGAAAAGTATACGTCAGCCATGGCGCGGACTGGAAGACCGGCGACATCAAAGGCGCCGAGATGGTGACTGTCGACGGACCGTTCCCCGCAAGCAATCCCGGCGTTCAGGCGGCTAACATCAAGCCTGTCAACAAGGGCGAGGTCATCTGGACTCTCGACATCGCCACGCTCGGACGCATAGGCAAGCTCGCGCGCACTGGCGCGGCAGAGTACCGCACTTTTGTTGCTGTGTGCGGTCCGGAAGTAACGAAGCCGGTGGTCGTGGAGACGCTGATAGGCGCTCCTGTAGCCGCACTCCTCGCAGGACGTGTCGCCGGTACCGACCATCATAAGCGCGTAATCAGCGGCAATGTCCTTGTCGGCACTGCAGTTGACGCCACCGAAGGCTACCTCCGCTATCCCTACCGCCAGCTGACGGTAATCGCCGAGGGCGACGACCGCAACGAGTTCATGGGCTGGGCATCGATGTCACCGTCGAAGATGAGCGAGAGCCGCAGTTTCCCCGGACATATTTTCGGACGCCTTTTCCGCCCCGACGCACGCCTCAACGGCAGCCGCCGCGCCATGATCATGAGCGGTCAGTACGACGAGCGCGTGCCGATGGACATTCTCACCGAATATCTCGTCAAGGCAATCCTGTCGCACAACATCGAGGACATGGAGAAACTCGGCATCTATGAGGTCGCGCCCGAGGATTTTGCTGCCGCCGAATATGCCGACACCTCCAAGCTGCCCCTGCAGCAGATTGTGCGCGACGGACTCGACTACCTGCGCAAAGAACTTGAATAGCTAATATTAAATCATATAAGTTTTGGCATCTTTAAGAAATTTCCTTGACCGCATCAAGCCGAACTTCGAGCCGGACGGCAAGCTGCACGCTTTCCACTCGGTGTATGAAGGCATGGAGAGCTTCCTCTACACGCCCACGACGACCTCGGCAGGAACCCGCGCGGTCCAGATACACGACAGCATCGACTCCAAGCGAACGATGATAATTGTCGTCCTCGCCCTCATGCCGTGCTTCTTCTTCGGCATGTACAACACGGGCTATCAGCACTGGCTCGCTCTCGGAGCGACTGAATTCCCGTTCTGGCAACTGCTCTGGTACGGTTTCCTCACCATTCTTCCCCGCGTGCTCGTTGCCTATATCGTAGGTCTCGGCATAGAGTTCGCCTCTGCCCAGATGAAGCATGAGGAAATTCAGGAAGGCTTTCTCGTGACAGGCATTCTCGTCCCGATGATATGCCCGGCGGAGATTCCGCTGTGGATGCTCGGTGTCGCCGTCGCTTTTGCCGTGATTTTTGCAAAAGAGGTGTTCGGCGGCACGGGCTACAACGTTCTGAACGTTGCCCTTGTCACTCGCGCGTTCCTTTTCTTCGCCTATCCGGCGCAGATGTCGGGCGACAAGGTATATGTTGCCGGTGGCACACCCTTCGGCTACGGAACGGCTCTGCCCGACGGTTTCTCCGGCGCCACACCGCTCGGTCAGCTCGCCACACAGGCTGCCGGTAGCCCGCTGACCGATATCGCCGGTCATCCTATCGACACTCTCCAGGCGTTCTTAGGCTTCATCCCCGGTTCTTTCGGCGAGACCTCGACGCTCTGCATACTCATCGGCGCCGTCATCCTCCTTGCCGCAGGCATAGCGTCGTGGAAAATCATGGTGTCGGTCTTTGCCGGCGGCTTCTGCATGGCATGGCTTGCACACGCGCTTGCTTCTCCTGTATATCCGGCGTCATTTGTCGGTCCGCTTGACCAGCTGCTTCTCGGCGGCTTCGCCTTCGCGGCAGTGTTCATGGCTACTGACCCCGTCACCGCAGCCAGAACGAACACCGGCAAGTATATCTACGGTTTCCTCATCGGTGTGATTGCCATCCTCATCAGGACGTACAACAACGGCTACCCCGAGGGCGCCATGCTCGCCGTGCTTCTTATGAACTGCTTCGCTCCGCTTATCGACTGGTGTGTTGTTCACGCCAATATGCGCCGCCGCATGAACCGTCTCAACGCTAAAACCGAATGACATGAACAAGCAAAGCAATACATATACCATCATCTACATCATTGTCCTGGTCGTTGTCGTCGGTACGGCGCTCGCGCTTACCTCGATATCGCTCAAGGACAGGCAGAAGGCTAACGCCGATGCCGACAAGATGCGCCAGATACTCGCCAGCGTCAACATCACGGTACCCTCGCAGGATATCGTAACGACTTACGGTGAGACAGTGAGCAACGCTTTTGTGGTTAACAGCAAGGGCGAGAAAGTGGATAACACCGCCCCGGCATTCGACGTGAATGTGGCAAGCCAGAGCAAAGCGTCTGCTTCCGAGCGTCTGCTTCCGGTCTATGAATGTACGGTCGACGGCGCAGTCAAATATGTTCTTCCGATGTACGGCGCGGGTCTCTGGGGACCCATCTGGGGCTATGTTTCGGTCGATGCCGACGGCTCCACCATCTATGGCGCATATTTCGACCACGAGGGCGAGACCCCGGGTCTGGGCGCGGAGATTGCAAAACCGGCGTTCAGCGACCAGTTCAAGGGCAAGCGCCTGTTCGTCAACGGTAATTTCGAGCCTGTCGAGGTTGTCAAGAACGGCATGAAGCCGACAGGCAATGCCGACTATGTCGACGGCATATCCGGCGGCACAATTACGAGCAAAGGTGTCGGCGCGATGATCGACAACTGTCTCGCTCCCTATTCCGCATTTCTGAACTCTCTGGGCAATAATAAATAAAACAGAAACTTATGTCAAATTCAAGCGTTTTATTTAATCCGTTATCAAAGAACAATCCGGTACTTGTCCAGATTCTCGGCATCTGCTCGGTGCTTGCGGTCACGGCAAAACTTGAGCCGGCGCTGGTGATGGGTCTTTCCGTCACGGCGGTTCTCGCGTTCAGCAACGTCATCATATCGCTGATACGAAAAACCATACCCTCCAACATCCGCATCATCGTGCAGCTCGTAGTAGTCGCCGGTCTTGTGGTGATAGTGTCGCAGCTCCTTCAGGCATACGCCTACGATGTGAGCAAGCAGCTGTCGGTGTTCATCGGTCTTATCATCACAAACTGTATCCTGATGGGTCGCCTCGAGGCATTCGCCATGGCAAACCGTCCATGGCAGAGCTTCCTCGACGGCATAGGCAACGGCGTAGGCTATGCCATAATCCTCATCATCGTCGGCTTCTTCCGCGAGCTTCTCGGCTCGGGCACGCTCTTCGGCTTCCAGGTAGTACCGCAGTGCTTCTATGACGCCGGATACGTCAACAACGGTCTGATGATTCTGCCGCCTATGGCCCTGATAGTAGTGGCATGCATCATCTGGGTTCACCGCAGCATCAACAAGGACCTTCAGGACAAGTAATCACCGCTAAACAAACCTGACAATGGAAAATCTGAATCTGTTCATAAGGTCGATATTCGTCGACAACATGATATTCGCGTACTTCCTCGGCATGTGTTCTTTCATCGCCGTGAGCAAGGACGTGAAGACAGCCTTCGGGCTCGGTGTGGCGGTGACTTTCATGCTCACCATAACGCTCCCCATCAACTACTACCTCAACACCTACGTTCTCAGCCCCGGTGCCCTCAGCTGGCTCGGAGCCGACTTCGCTACGGTCGACCTCAGCTTCCTCTCGCTGATAGTCTTCATCGCGGTCATAGCCTCTATGACCCAGCTTGTCGAGATGGTGGTCGAGAAATATTCTCCGGCGCTGTATTCGTCGCTGGGCATCTTCCTGCCTCTTATCGCCGTGAACTGCGCAATCCTCGGCGGCTCGCTTTTCATGCAGCAGCGCGGTTTCGAGAGCGGTCTTACGGCAGTATGCGCCGGCTCCGGATGGGGTCTGGGCTGGCTGCTCGCCATCACGGCGGTCGCCGCTGTCCGCGAGCGTGTCTCGCAGTACTCCCGTGTTCCGGCGGCTCTCCGCGGCGTCGGCATCACATTCATCATCACTGCGCTCATGGGCATAGCTTTCATGAGCTTCTTAGGTATCAAGATATAGTACAGCCATGACTTTCGCCAATATACTGATATGCAGCCTCGGCGCCAGCGGGTGGAACACCATTCTCGCAGGCGTAGGCTTTTTCCTCGCCGTGACCCTTCTGCTTGTCATCGTGCTTCTTATTGCAAAGAAATACCTTGTGCAGAGCGGTCCTGTAGAAATTACGATACTTAACGACGACCGCCACGTACAGGCAGAGGCGGGCAAGTCGCTGCTGTCGACAATGGCAGACAACAACGTGTTCCTGCCCAGCGCATGCGGCGGCAAGGGCAGCTGCGGACAGTGCCACCTGCAGGTCGAGGAAGGCGGAGGCGATCCGCTGCCTACCGAAGCTGTGCATTTCACCCGTCGTGAGCTCAAGG
>JAGBDG010000063.1 GCA_017937625.1 Muribaculaceae bacterium
AGCATACCAATGCCGAGGAGCATGCTCTGCTGGAGGATGAGTATGACGATTCCGGGGATAATGAAGGATGCGAATCCCTGCTCTGTATCTCCGAGGAAGTTGCTCTGACTGTTGATGGGCGCTTTCATGCCTCCTGCGAGACTGCTGAGTCCTGCCGCGGAGATTTTTTCGCCGGTAATCGAAGAAATACAGTCGATCTGCAGGTCGGTGAGCGCGGCTATGAATGTGCGGTAGCGCAGAAGCAGGCTCATGTCGCTGTAGAAGTAGACGTGTGCGGGCACACCGTTGCCGAGATTGCGGGCGTAGTCTTTGTCGATCTGCAGCACGCCGAACACCTTGTGCTCTGCCATGAGTTCTTTTGCCTCCGCCATATTGGGGCAGTAGGCGTAGATTTCTATGGAGGGAGAAGCAGACGCCTTGCGGACGAAGTCGCGGGAGTCGGCGGAGAGAGAGTTGTCCACGACCGCGACAGGAAGCTTGCGCACAACCTCGGGGTTGTAGATCAGAGTATATACAACGGGGTAGAGGAGCGGAAGTGCTATAAAGAACAGCATTACTCCCATGTCGCCGAAAATGCGCTTGAATTCGTTCCGGAAGACACGTCCGAACTGTCCGCACCATGATAATATTTTTCCGAAGACATCCATGATATTACTTGACGTAGACGGGTTTGAGACACATGCGCTTCAGGTTCCAGAGGAAAGCGGAGCACACGAACGGGAATGCGAGCAGGGCGATGAAGAACCAGCGCGAATAAAAGACCGGATATCCGTTGAGGGCTTCATTGATGTAAATCAGGAACCAATAGCGCACAGGGGCGAACCAGCTGAAGACTCCGAGCCATCCGTACATGCTTTCGACGGGGAAAGAGAATCCGGTGAAAGAGAAAGCGAGTATTCCGGTGAGCGCGCAGAGGATAAGCGACAGCCTCGGGTTGGGGACGAGGGAGGCGAAAAGCACAGCGATGCTCTGTGCTGCCACTACGGCGAGGAATGTGGCAAGCAGCATCCAGCCGATAGAGCCGTGCATCGGAAAGTGGGAATAGCCGAAGAGGAGCCACTGTATGAAGAAGCCGACAGCCGTGAACATTACGGTCTGCGGAAAGAGTTTCGACACGACGGCGACAATAATGCTTCCGTCAGCTTTGCGGAGCCATTCCTGCGAGGTGTAGTTCTTGATCTCGATGGTGATGGAGAATGCCGTCATGAGCATTATCATCAGAATCAGCGTAGCCATAGCGAACGACGGGCAGAGATAGATGGAATAGCTCATCCACGGATTGCCGAGTCCGAAAATGTCGAGTGTGAGCGGCTGCATGATTGACGCCGCCTGAGAAGGTCCCACCCCGACATCCTGAAGCACCTGCTGTACGACTCCCGCCGATGCGGCGACAGATACAGTCTTGAATCCCTTGAACGCGAGGGAGCCGGGGACGAAGTACGTCATGTTCGAATAGTACTCGAGAGTCGGTGAGTTTCCCGCGAGAGTGTTTTTCTCGAAATTGTCCGGAATGACAAAGAATCCGAAGACGGAGCCATTGCGTATGAGTTTGAGGGCTTCATCGTAGGACTCGCATTTCTGCGATATCTCGGTCAGCTGTAGTGCGTCGAGCGACCGTGTGAGGCTGCGCGACATCGAGGAATGGTCGAGGTCGACAATGGCAGTAGGAATCCTCATCGGCAGTCCTTCGTTGAGCAGACTGAGGAAGAACACCGTGACAAGGAGCGGCACGAGGATAATTCCGAACAGATAAATCCTTCTGCCGGACATCCTCAGGCACTCGCGCCTCATTCCTGCCATGAAACCTGTGTCAGACATATCTGCCGATTATTTGCCGGGGTCCTCGAAAATTGCCGACATGCCGGGACGCAGCCCGGGGACGTCCTGGTCGGGACGTGCCTTGATCTGGAACGTGCGGCTGTCGTAGCTGCCCGTGGACTTTGTCGAGCGCCATGTGGCGTAGCTGCCCATGTCGCGGATATAGTAGACGGTGACTTCGATTTCCTTTTTGCCGAGCGCCGGAATCATGACCTTGAACTGTCTGCCCATCGGCAGGTCGGCGAGAAGTTCCTCGCGGACGTTGAATACGATGTGACGGTCGCCGGTCCGGAGAAGACTCATGACGGGAGCGCCAGTGGCAACAAGCTCGCCGACTTCCGGATAAATCTGGTCGATTGTGCCGTCGAAAGGAGCGGTGAGATAGCTGTCCTCGAGGAGGGCGTTGACTTCGTCGACACCGCTTGCTGCGGCATTGACAAGAGCTGCGGCAGCCTGCTTGTCCTCTATCTGGGCTCCGGCTCTGGCGAGCGAGAGCTGGCTCTCTGCGGCGTTGCGCGATGCTACGGCGGCATCGTATGCGGCTTTAGCCTCGTCGCGCTTCTGCTCGGCGATTACGCCTTCGCTATAGAGACGTTCCATGCGGTCGTAGGTCTTCTTTGTGATTGTCTCGGCAGCCTTAGCCTGTTCGACGAGGTCGGCGGCGGCGTGGATAATCTGCTGTCGTGTGCCGGCATCGATTTTGCGGTTCTGTGAGCTTGCCACTTCCTGCATCGCCTGTGCCTGTCCGAGTTTTGCCTCGACCAGGGAGGAATGTATGTGTACGAGGGTGTCGCCTGCATGTACAGTATCGCCTTCGTGCACGTAAAATTCGGCGACGCGTCCGGGCAGTTTGCCGGATATGCGAATGTTGGTGCCTTCGACCTGTCCTTCGATGTAGCTGTCGGGACGGTTCATGAAAAGGAATCCTATGACTGCGATTACCGTTACCGCAATTACTATTCCTGCCATCGTGAGAAGCAGTGTGCGGTTTGCGCGTTTTTCTCGAGTGATATTGTCGTTCTGCATCTTATGCTGTATTTTTTATTGCTGTGAATTGTAAAGATTGCCGAGAACCTTTGAGAGGTAAACGCGGCAGAGTCGTACGTCGATAGCGGCGTCGATATTCTCGGAGTGTGCCTTAAGCCATGCTGTCTGCGCCTCGAGGACATTGTCGCTGGTAGCGACGCCTTCCTTGAAGGCGAGAGTGGCAGTGCGGAGGTTCTCGTCAGCCTTCTGGAGGTTTGTGCGTGTCATGCGGTATGTCTTGTCAGCCTCCTTGTTCTTGAACGAAGCCTGGCGTACCTGGAGAGTGACGAGCTCCTGAGCGTCCTGAAGCTGGAGTTCCATTGCTATGCGGTCGCACTTGGCGGCGCGGTACTTGTTGTAGTTGCCGCCCCAGTGCCAGAGTGGAACAGTCAGCATTGCTCCGACGCTGAAAGCTCCGTTGAATTTCTTCTCGAATCCGTTGTACATGTTGGGGTTGGAGAACTGATATGCGCCTACGAGGGCGAGCTGAGGCATCATCGACGCCTTAGCCACGTTAGCCTCCTGGCGGGCTACCTCTATGCCCTGGGTGAGGGCGCGCAGGTCGGGTCGGTTGTCGAATACGGTCTGCATGTCGGCGGGGACGACGTCGGAAGCCTCCGGGACGGTCACAGTCTCCTCGGAGTCCTCGTCGGCGAGGCGCGGCTGTGCGTCGACGGGAAGTCCGCAGACCTGAGCGAGCGCCATGCGCGATAGTACGAGTCCGTTCTGCACTTTTGTGAGATCGACCTGCGCCTCGTTGAGCTTGACCTCGACGCTGAGGGCGTCGCTTCGCGTGGCTACACCTTCACGAACCATCAGGTTGACGTTTCGCGAGAGCGAGTCGAGCAGGTTGACGAAGCTCGTGGCGAGCTTTTCCTTAGCCTTGAGTGAAACGACGAGCCAGTATGCGGCGTCGACGGCATATATTACGTTCTCCGCCTCGCTGTCGTGCATCGCTATGGCGGCGTTGCGTGCGGCATGTGTAATCTTGTTCATCGCGACAATCTTACCTCCCATGAATACAGGCTGGGTCAGGGTAATCGCGCCGAAGAAGACGTTGTGTATGTCGAAGGATGTGGACTTGCGGAGCGTGTTGTTGGTTACGCCGACAAGGTCGTTGGCGATTCCTAACGCCTCGTTGACGATAGGCGCGGTCTGAGGATCCTGCATGAGTCCCTGGATAGTCTGTCCGAGGTGAGGATATTTCGCAGCCACTCCGGCAAGATAAGCCTGGTCGATGGGCTGGAGATAGTCGGCGGAGTTGAGAAGGCTGATGTTCTTCTGGTTGTAGAGGTATCCTCCGGCAAAATCAATGGCGGGGAGATATGCCGCGAAAGCCTCCTTGTTCTGGTACTCGGCTTTCTTGATGCGTGTACGGGCAATCATGAGCTGCTTGTTGTTCTGCAGCGCGAGCCTTCGGAATTCCTCGAGTGGCACAGGACCGTCGCCGAGTTCGGAAGCATTGTCCTGCGCCCATACAGCGGGAACGGCGCAAGCGGCAAACGCAAGGAACACGGCAGCAGCACGGCGTGTAAATGTTTTTATCATCATATACGAGACAGTTAAAGCGTGATGACGGCTAATGCCTGAAATAGTATATATATAACTGATGAAACGTGAAATGTGTTTTTACGAGACAGGCACAAAATTACAAAAATCCGAGATAAGGTTGAAATGAAAATGTGCTGAAAAAGGTGTATCAGTAAAAGAAATGCGCCTATCAGTGGAAAAAACAGGGCAGGGAGAAGTGCGCAGCTCCAAAGCGCGGGCGTAATTGTCTGCCTGAGTAATAAAACGCGCCGGCAAAACGTTATTCCTTTACAGATATAACGGAAAACATAAACACAGGATATGAAAGTATATAATTTCGACAGCAACGCATCGCTCGTGAGCCAGTACCTGAGCGAGATGCGCGATGTGAACATGCAGAGCGACCGTCTCCGCTTCCGCCGCAACCTCGAACGTCTGGGCGAGATTTTCGCCTACGAGATAAGCAAGGAGTTCCGCTACCGCGAGGAGAAGGTACGGACTCCGCTGGGCGTCGACGCCACATGCAAGGTTATCGACGAAAAGATTGTTCTCGGCACCATTTTCCGCGCGGGCGTGCCTTTCCACCAGGGTTTCCTGCGCTATATCGACAATGCGGAGAACGCTTTTGTGTCGGCGTACCGCAAGTATAAGGAAAAAGAGAATTTCGACATCTGCATAGAATATCTGGCTTCTCCGTCGCTGGAGGGCAAGACTCTCATCCTGTGCGACCCGATGCTTGCCACCGGCGCGTCGATGGAGCTGAGCTACCGCGCTCTTCTCACGAAGGGCACTCCGGCGAAGGTGCATATCGCCTCGGTCATCGCAAGCCGCAAGGCGGTTGACTATCTGCAGACCATCATGCCGGAGGACAGCGAGCTGTGGGTCGGCGTGATAGACGACGAAATCAACGCCCACAGCTATATCGTTCCCGGTCTGGGCGACGCCGGCGACCTCGCCTACGGCACAAAGGAATAAGATTTCAGAAACATAGATAAAAAAAACGGACTCCGGAGGGTTGCTTCGGAGTCCGTTCTTTATATGGGGATATTATTAGCCGAGGATGGCGAGGGAGCGGGCGATGAAGGAGGAGAGTGCCTCGCCCTTGAGGAGTCCGTTTGCGAGGAGCGCGAGGTCGACGATCTGTCCGACCTTGGGCTCTGTCTTGGCGTATGCGTCTATAGCCTCGTTCATCTTTGCGCGGGTGTCGGCGACTACTTTCTCGGCGGCCTCAGCCTTAGCCTTGTTCTCGTCGTTCTGCTCAGCCTTGCGAGCTTCGTCGGCGTCGGCGTTAGCCTTGTCGATGGTCTCGAGCATGGGCTTGACGGTTGCGTCGAGGGCTTCGGAGGCGTTCTTGCGTACAGCCTCGACGATGGGATTGGCGGTATTGACGACGAGGTTATAGCTGTCGGGAAGCTCGCCGTAGAAGTTCATGCCGGGCTGGAGAGCCGCCATCTCTTTCATACGGCGCATATATTCGTTCTGGGTGAGGACGACGGGGTCGGAGCCGGCGGAAAGCGCCTCGAACTGGACGAGGAAGTTGCATTTCTCCACCTTGCGGGTGTTGTCCTCGAAGAGGCGGGTAAGGATTGCGCGGTCGACGGGTGAGAGGTCGGCAACCTTGCGGTTGTTCTTGCGGATGAGGTTGTCGACGACGTCGGAGTCGACGCGGACGAAGGACGTGTTCTCTATCTTCTGCTCGAGGAGTCCGACGAAGTGGTTGTCGAGCTGCCCGTCGAGAAGGAGGACATTGTAGCCCTTGTCGTTGGCAGCCTTGATGTAGTTGTACTGCGCGGTGGGATCGGTGGCGTAGAGGTAGACTACCTTGCCGTCGGCGCCTGTCTGCTCTGTCTCGACGAGCTTGCGGTACTCCTCGGCGGAGAAGTAGCGTCCCTCGGTGTCCTTGAAGAGGAGGAACTTCATGGCGGCGTCGCAGAACTTCTCGTCGGTGAGCATGCCGTAGACGATGAAGATGCGGATGTCGTCCCATTTCTTCTCGAACTCTGCGCGGTCGGCGCGGAAAAGCTCGTCGAGGCGCGACGAAACTTTCTTTGTGATGTAGCTCGAAATCTTCTTGACGGCAGTGTCTGCCTGGAGATAGGAGCGCGACACGTTCAGAGGGATGTCGGGGGAGTCGATGACGCCCTGGAGGAGCTGCATGAACTCGGGAACGACGCCTTCGACGGAATCGGTGACGAACACCTGGTTGCAGTAGAGCTGGATGCGGTTGCGGTTGATGTCGAAGTTGTTCTTGATCTTGGGGAAGAAGAGGATGCCGGTGAGGTGGAAAGGATAGTCGACGTTGAGGTGAATCCAGAAAAGGGGTTCTTCCTGACCGGGATAGAGCTCCTGGTAGAAGTCGAGGTAGTCCTTGTCGGTGAGGTCGGCGGGTTTCTTCATCCAGCGGGGCTCGGTGTCGTTGACGACGAGATCCTTGTCGGTATCGACGAACTTACCGTCCTTCCATTCCTGCTCCTTGCCTGCGATGACGGGCACGGGGAGGAAGCGGCAGTACTTGCGCAGAAGGAGGTCGATTTTCTTCTGGTCGAGGAACTCTTCCTTGCTGTCGCTGTCGATATAGAGGATTATGTCGGTGCCTCTCTCGGTGCGCGAGCCCTTGCCCATGTTGTAGACAGGCGATCCATCGCATTCCCAGCGTACGGGCTCTGCGCCTTCCTTGTAGCTCAGCGACTCGATGACGACCTTGTCAGCCACCATGAAGGCTGAGTAGAAGCCGAGACCGAAGTGACCGATGATGTTCGCTGCGGTGTCCTTGTATTTGTTGAGGAAGTCTTCGGCGCCCGAGAAAGCGATCTGGTTGATGTACTTGTCGACGTCCTCGGCGTCCATGCCGATGCCTCGGTCGCTGACGGTGAGGGTGCCTGCCTCCTTGTCGACCGTGACGCGCACGTCGAGAGTGCCGAGCTCGCCCTTGAACTCTCCGAAGCTTGCGAGAGCGCGGAGCTTCTGGGTTGCGTCGACGGCATTGCTTACAAGCTCACGGAGAAAAATCTCGTGGTCGCTGTAGAGAAATTTCTTAATCACCGGGAAAATGTTCTCGGTGGTTACGCCTATTGTTCCTTGTTTCATATCTTTAATGGTTTTATTAGAGGGTGTTTCATAATACCTGTTAAACCACAGGTTGGTGTATTTTTGTTTAAATTGCACATTATGAAGAGGGTGCATAGCGGTGGCTATGTGACCGATGAATGATGGGCAAGTTAACAAAAAGACGCCAATCCGGTACTATTGTTAAAAAACGTCTGTTTTCAAATATGTTCAAATATCAGTCTGTAGGATGTCAAAGGCTACGCCTCCAAAAATTCTGAGTGTCTTTATATCTTCGTCTCAGTCACATAGCCACCGCTATGCTCCTTCGACTCAGCTATAAATCCATCTCAGACTTTTTGACCTGTGATTTAGCAGGTATTCTGAAACACCCTCTTAGTCTTTATCAATGTAATAACACTACGGCAAAACGAATGCCACAAGCGCAGACTGCCAAAATGTCACTTTTAACACTAATTATGCAGCGTGCGCGGGGTTTGCCGATTGACGGAATTGTGCTAAATTTGCGGCATGAAATTCATAAAGACAGAAATCGAGGGCGTGTGGCTGATAGAGCCGGTGAGACACGGCGACAGCCGCGGATACTTCAGCGAGACATACCGTCGCGACGAGTTCACCGCCGCTACGGGCGCGGATCCGGACTGGGTGCAGGAGAACGAGTCGGAATCGTGCCGCGGCGTGGTCCGCGGTCTCCATTTTCAGGCAGGCGAGGCATCGCAGGCAAAGCTTGTCCGCGTTGCAGAGGGCTCTATTGTAGATGTTGCCGTGGACTTGCGTCCGGGCTCGGCGACGTACGGGCGCTACGTGTCGTTCGAGCTGTCGCACGAGAACGGGCTGCAGCTCTATATCCCGCGCGGATTCGCCCACGGCTTCGAGGTGCTGAGCGACCGCGCGCGTTTTCTCTACAAGGTCGACAACTACTACTGCCCGGAAGCTGAGCGTACGCTGCGCTTCGATGACGCGACGGTGGGCGTAGCGTGGCGCACGCCGGCAGACAGGATGATTCTGTCGCCCAAGGACATGAAGGGCGTAAGCCTCGAGGAACTCCCTAACCCTTACGCTTAAAAATAAAGAAGCCCTGCATCGGCGATGCGGGGCTTCATGCTGTCTGATATTTCGGTTATCAGTCTTTTCTGGGACCGCGGTCGCGGTTGTCGCGGCGGGGACGGTCGCCGCCTTCACGACGGGGACGGTCGCCATCGCGGCGCGGACCGCGCTCGCCACGGGGAGCGCGCTGAGGCTCTACCCAGCCTTCGGGCTTGGGAAGAAGTGCACGCATGGAGAGGCGGTATTTGCCGGTCTTCTTGTCGATTTCGATGAGCTTGACCTGAACCTTGTCGCCTTCCTTGAGACCGGAAGCCTCCATGTTCTCGAGGCGTTCCCATGCAATCTCGCTGATGTGGAGGAGACCGTCGCGGTGGGGCATGAACTCAACGAAAGCGCCGAAGTCCATAATCGAGCGGACAGTGCCGTCGTAGACCTTGCCTTCCTCGGGGAGCTCGACGATGGCGTTGATCATCGCGAGAGCCTTGTCGATGGCAGCCTTGTTGGCGGCAGCGACCTCGATGTAGCCGCCCTCGTCGATCTCGTCGATGGATACGGTGGCGCCGCTCTCTTCCTGTATGCCCTGGATAATCTTTCCGCCCGGGCCGATCACAGCACCGATGAGCTCCTTGGGGATGATCATGGTGACGATGCGGGGTACGTGAGGCTTGTAGTCCTCGCGGGGAGCGGGGATTGTCTTCTCTATGATGTCGAGGATGTGCATGCGACCTTCGCGAGCCTGGTTGAGGGCGCGCTCGAGAATCTCGTAGCTGAGGCCGTCGCACTTGATGTCCATCTGTGTGGCGGTGATGCCGTCGCGTGTGCCTGTCACCTTGAAGTCCATGTCGCCGAGGTGGTCCTCGTCGCCGAGAATATCGGAGAGGATGGCGTACTTGGAGCTCTCAGTGTCGGTGATAAGACCCATTGCGATGCCGCTGACGGGTTTCTTCATCTTTACGCCGGCGTCGAGGAGTGCGAGTGTGCCTGCGCAGACGGTAGCCATTGAGGACGAGCCGTTGCTCTCGAGGATGTCGCTGACGACGCGGACGACGTAGGGGAAGTTGTCGGGAATCATGCGCTTGAGGGCGCGGTGAGCGAGGTTGCCGTGACCGATCTCGCGACGGCCTACGCCGCGCTGTGCCTTTGCCTCGCCGGTGGAGAAGGGAGGGAAGTTGTAGTGGAGAAGGAAACGCTCGCTGCCCTGGTTGAGGACCTCGTCGATCATCTTCTCGTCGAGCTTTGTGCCGAGTGTTACGGTAGAAAGGCTCTGTGTCTCGCCACGTGTGAAGACGGCGCTTCCGTGAGGTCCGGGGAGATAGTCGACCTCGCACCAGATGGGGCGGATGTCGGTTGTCTTGCGACCGTCGAGACGCATGCCCTCGTCGAGGACG
>JAGBDG010000008.1 GCA_017937625.1 Muribaculaceae bacterium
AGCTGCCGGCGCGTTGTCTTTGGGCGCGTTTGCCGTCGACAATCCGGTGGACTACGTCAACCCTTTGATGGGAACGGACTCCAAATTCGCATTATCTAACGGCAACACAGTGCCTTCAATTGCTCTTCCGTGGGGAATGAACCAGTGGATACCGCAGACCGGACGCAACGGCGACGGGTGGTCGTACACCTACGGAAGCGATAAAATCCGCGGATTCAAACAGACGCATCGTCCGAGCCCATGGATCAACGACTTCGGTGAGATGTCGCTTATGCCTATGAGCGGAGGTCTCAAAATCAGCGACGAAGACCGCGCGTGCTGGTTCTCGCATAAAGCTGAGGAAGCTCATCCCTATTATTATAAAGTGTACTTGTCGGAATATGACGTCACTACGGAAATCGCTCCGACCGACCGTTGCGCATATTTCCGTTTCACATTCCCGAAAGCTGATGATTCTTACGTGGTAGTCGATGCCTTCGACCGTGCTTCGTGGGTTAAGGTTCTTCCCGACGAAAGCACTGTTGTGGGATATTCCACACGCAACAGCGGCGGCGTCACTTCCAACTACCGCAATTTCTTTGTCATTCAGTTTGACAAGCCTTTTGCGGATGCCCGTGTATGGGATAAATATGTGATACGCAATGGCAAGAAGGAAGTCGGCGGCGAACATGCCGGCGCTGCAATCGGTTTCAAAACCGCGAAAGGCGAGAAAATCTGTGCTAAGGTAGCAACGTCATTTATAAGTCTTGATCAGGCCTACCAGAATCTCAAGGAACTCGACGGAAAGGACTTTGAGCAGACAAAGGATGAAGCGAAGGCGCAATGGAACAAGGTACTCGGCGCTATCGACGTAGAAAGCGACAATGTTGACGACCTTCGTACCTTCTATTCTTGTCTGTACCGCACAGTTCTCTTCCCGCACAAAATGCACGAAGAGACGGCAGACGGCAAGACAGTACACTACAGCCCGAATAACGGACGGATAGAAGAGGGTTATCTCTACACCGGCACCGGTTTCTGGGATACATTCCGAGCTTTGTTCCCCCTTGTGAATCTCATGTGGCCGGAAGAAGCAGCAAAAATCGAGGACGGCTGGCTCAATTTCTATCGCGAAAGCGGATTATATCCTGAATGGTCGAGCCCGGGTCACCGTGGCTGTATGGTCGGTAACAACTCTGCGTCTGTTGTCGCTGACGCAATGATGAAAGGTCTCTGCACTCCCGGCACTGAGGTGGAATTGTACGAAGGCATGCTTGCCGGAGCAAACTCGGTGCATCCGCAGGTTGCGTCATCAGGTCGTCTCGGCTTCGAGGCGTACAACGAACTCGGCTATGTGCCCTGCGACATCAACATCCGCGAAAGTGTGGCACGAACCCTTGAATATGCTTATGATGACTGGTGTATATGGCAGGTCGCCAAGAAGCTGGGTCGCCCTCAGTCAGAAATTGACCTCTACCGCCAACGCGCCGGTAATTATGCGAATGTCTTCAGCTCCGCCGATGGTCTGATGCGAGGCCGCAAGAAGGACGGAAGCTGGAATCCTGACTTCAGCCCGGTAGGGTGGGGCGGTGATTTCACTGAAGGATGTTCTCTCCACTATACATGGTCGGTATTCCATGATATACAGGGGCTGATAAACCTTATGGGCGGCAACAAGGCTTTCGTTGCCCAGCTTGATGAAGTTTTCGACATGCCTCCAGTCTTCAATCCCGCAAACTATGGCGGCGTAATCCATGAGATGCGTGAAATGCAGATTGCAGGAATGGGCAACTACGCGCATGGCAACCAGCCCATTCAGCACATGATTTATCTCTATAACTATGCGGGCGAGCCGTGGAAAGCCCAGTACTGGACACATCAGACCATGAAGCGTCTCTACCATTCCGGTCCCGACGGATACTGCGGTGACGAAGACAATGGACAGACATCCGCATGGTATGTGTTCTCCGCGCTCGGTTTCTATCCTGTATGCCCGGCATCCGGTCAATATGTCCTTGGCTCACCGCTGTTCTCTAAGGCTACCGTATCGCTTGCCAACGGAAAGAAAATCGAGATTACGGCAAACGGTCCATCTGCTGAAAAATGCTATGTCAAGTCGCTAAAGTTCAACGGCAAGAACTACAATCACAATTACTTCAATTATGCCGACCTTCTCAAAGGTGCCAAACTGAAGTATGAGATGTCTGATGTGCCTGTGAAGACACGAGGTATCCGTCCCGAGGACGTTCCCTATTCGATGACTAACGATCTCTGATAAAATCAGACAGCCTGGAGATTTCTATTCAAAAAAATCTCCAGGCTATTTATTTAGTGCTATCATGCGACAATAACGGTGCTAAATAACGACACTTTTGCCGGTGTCTTAAAAAAGATACTATTTTGTCATTGTTTGTTAACGCTTTTTGCCTCGGTGTTAAATAATTTTGACCCGTCTTGACTCAAAATCAAGAAACTAAACCGTCTTTATCCGACACCATGAATAAATTTAAAACCATCATCCCGACGTTGCTGCTATTCTCCATCACTGCTTATGGAGATGCGGATACCAAGACCCTGTTCTTTATATCGGACAGTCATCTGGACACTCAGTGGAACTGGGATGTGAAGACCACCATCGATGAGTATGTGCGCAATACTATGGTAGACAATTTCCGCCTGTTCGAGAAGTATCCCGCCTTCATGCTTAATTTCGAAGGTGCTATCCGCTACAAATGGATGAAAGAGTACTACCCGGCTCAGTACGAGACGTTGAAGAAGTACATCGCGTCGGGGCGGTGGCATGTGTCGGGCTGCGCAGTGGATGCAAACGACGTGATGGTGTCGTCGGCTGAATCGATAATGCGTAACTGGCTTTACGGCAATACATTTTATATGCAGGAGTTCGGCGTGCGTGGCGGTTATGACGTCATGCTGCCGGATTGTTTCGGCTTCTCCTACGCGCTCCCCTCGCTTGCCAGTCATTGCGGAATGAAAGGATTCCACACTGCCAAATTAGGCTGGGGTAGCGCTCAGTACGACAGACTGCCTTCCTGGGGCATCTGGCAGGGCGTGGACGGAAGCCGTATCTATGCGATATATAAGCCACATGCCTACGATTCGCATGAGGAGTATAACAAAGATAATTCGCATGAAAGCTGGGCAGAGAACGCTGCTCAGGATAATTATGATAAATACGGTCTGGCAGCCGAAATCCGTTATGTCGGACCACGAAGCGACCATGGCGGCGCTTTGGGAGATAATGCCGGCGACAGCGGAAACAATACGCCTTACTGGCTCAATTACAGTGTCAATTCAGACGGTCCGGTAAAAGTGGTGCTTGCCACTCCCGACCAGATATTCGACTATTTCGAGAACAACGACCATTCGCGTTTCCACGTTTACGACGGCGAATTGCCCTTGATTACGCATGGTGTAGGCGCATATACGTCGCAGTCCATGCTCAAACGCTGGAACCGTCGCAATGAGCTGCTTGCCGACGCTGCCGAGAAGTCGTCGGTGACAGCCGAATGGCTCGGTGCCACTCCTTACCGGCGCGAGGCTCTTCGCGAAGCGTGGATGAACAACCTGTGGCAGGCTCATCATGACGGAATCACCGGCACGTCCATCCCGAAAGCATACGTATATTCGATGAATGAGTATACATGCGCAAACAAGACTTTCGCCGATGTTTTCGAAAATGCCGTGGGCGCCACCGCCCGCAGCCTCGACACCCGGACGGAAGGCATGGCTGCCGTTGTGTACAATCCTCTTTCGTTCGAGCGCACTGACGTTGCCGAGGCGCGTGTCGCATGTTCCTCGCGCCCGGAGGGTGTACGCGCTTTCGGACCGGACGGCAAGGAGGTGCTCGCTCAGGTTGTCGGATACGACCACGGTGAGGCAACTGTGATTTTTGCCGCTACCGTGCCTCCGTTAGGCTATGCGGTCTATGATCTGCGTCTCGGTGAAACATGCACGCTGACCTCAGACCTGACAATTAATGCGACCTCCAATACTATTTCCAACGGAAAATACCGTACGACTCTTGACGCCAAGGGTGACCCCATATTGTATGATACATCGAGTCCCCGACCGATAATGCTGGCGCCGGAGTGGCAACTCCTTCGCGACGAATCCGGTACATTTCCGGCATGGGAAATCACCTATGATGCTGTGAAAGGTACACCTTATGCCATCGTTGAAGGCAATGTGGAGATAAGCGTGGCCGAGGACGGTCCGCTCCGCAAGGCGTTCCGCGTGAAACGTACGTCGAACGGCTCGACATTCGTCCACTATATCCGCATGTCTGCGGTCAGCGACCGTATCGATGTTGTCAACGAAGTGGACTGGCAGACCCGCGAGACGCTACTCAAGATGAGTTTCAGGCTCCGCAGCAAAGCCACCAAGGCCACATACGACATATCGCTCGGAACAATAGAGCGCGGATACGACACCTCTTCACATTACGAAATGCAGGGACACCAGTGGGCCGACCTCTCGGCTGACTCCGGTCAGTACGGCGTGTCAATTCTGAATGACTGCAAGTATGGCTGGGATATGCCCGGCGAAAGCAATCTGCGTCTGACGCTCATTCATACACCCCGTCCCGGAGGATACGCATATCAGGGGCTGCAAGATCTGGGCGCTAACGAATTTACAGTTTCGCTCTTCCCCCACAGCGGCAAGTGGAGCGAAGCCACACAGAAAGAAGCTTCCAAACTCAATCAGCCCTTTGCGGTATTCAGCGCACCGAAGTATGAAGGCGGTCTGGGCAAGGAGTTCTCTTTCCTTCGTCTTGATTCCGACGCCGTATCGGTTAAGGCGCTGAAAAAATCCGAAACAGGTGATGAAATCATCGTACGTGTCTATGAGTGGAAAGGTGAAGACCACGACAACCTGACAATGACATTCCCTGCCGACATCATTTCGGCACGCCAGGTGAACGGCATTGAAGAGTCCATCCCGGACGCACCTGCCGTAAACGTTTTAGGATCGAAGCTCACGTTCAGCATCCGGAAGTATCAGCCGCTTACGTTCGCACTGCGTCTCGCCGCAGCTCCGGCAGCCTTGGTGCCCGGCGAGACAGTGAACCGCGTCCTGCCTCTTGACTATAATGCCGACATAATGAGCGGCAACGGGCAGCGCGGTGATGCTACCGTAGCCTTCGGAACGGCATATCCTGCCGAACTGATTCCTGATGAACTGAATATTGACGGAGTCACGTTCTCCATGGGCAGCCGCGCCGACGGAGTGAACAATGTAGTCCGTGCCATGGGGCAAAAGCTGACACTCGACCGCGAAGACGGTTGCGACAAGCTGTATATCCTCGCTGCTTCGGCTTCACGCGAGGGCAGCGACGCCATGTTCAAGGTCGGTGACAAAGAAGTACGTCTTACAGTACCGTATATGGGCGGATATGTCGGGCAGGCCGAGACACAGTTCAACAACGGCGCTCAATACCGTCGCGATGAAGTTGCCCTTACTGCCACGCACTCCCACAATATCGCTTCCAAAAGCGATGTTACCTATGACTTGCTGTATATTTATAAGTATATGATAGCGCTGCCTGAAGATGCCGTCGAAATAGAGCTTCCGGACGACCAGGACCTATGCATCTTCGCTGCCACAATGAGCGACAACAAGAACGACGACACCCGTGCCGCCATGGAGCTGCGCAACTACCATGACTATAAGGAGCTCGGCACTGCCGATACCGAAGATTTCGGACATTTCCTCGTTCCCGACGGGATAGCAGTGTCGGGATACGTCAATGCTAACGAGGCAGGCAAGTTTGCTTCCGACGGTGACGCGTCTACCAAGTGGTGCTGCACATCTGCAAACAGCTGGATTGAATACCGCTTCAACAAGCCTGTTACCGTTCTGCGCTGGGGTCTCCTGAATGCCGGCTGCGAAGGTCTCGACAAGATTACCCGCAGCTTCAGAGTGCAGTACTATGCCGACGGCCGCTGGAACGACATATTTACAAGCACTGATAATACCACCAACCGTCTCAGCGGTAGTGTCGAGGCGGTTGAGGCAAGCCGTTTCCGTCTCTTTGTCGCCATGGGCGAGCAAGGAGGCAATACGGCACGAATCTATGAATTCTCGCTTTACGGGCGTTACGCCGACGAGTCGGGCATAGCCGACATCACGGCAGCTCCCGAATATGGAATAGAACTGAAGGGCAATACGCCCAACCCGTGTCACGGGAGCACTTCGGTGCTTTTCCGCGGACCGGCTTACCTCCGCGACGTAGTGATGCACGTCTACGACCTCACAGGCCGACGTGTGATGACCTCGCGTCTTGAACACAGTGCCGACGCCGCCGGCTACCGCCGGGCTGATGTCGAATTCTCTCTGATCCCCGGCTGCTATATCTATCGTCTGGAAGCCGTATGCGAGGGCCGGACGGTGGTATCGGATGCAGCAAGACTCATTTGTAAATAAAACTTTTTATTATAAACCTTTTAAAAATAACCTATTTAAAAACCTTAATTGTCATGAACAAACAATTACAATTTAAGGCAGCGGTGGTTATGGCAGCGATGCTGTCTTCCTACGGCGTATTTGCACAGACGCAGATTACCAATGAGGCAGAACTTCGCGCAATGGCTACCAACCCGGCCGGCGAGTATGTGCTTGCCAATGATATCGTCCTTACAGGCGATTGGACTCCAGTGGGCTCTGAAGCAGCGCCCTTCACAGGTAAATTCGACGGCGCAGGTCATGCTGTCAAGGGTCTCGTCGTAAATCAGGATGCCGGTTTCCTCGGTCTTTTCGGATGCGTGTCAGGCGCCTCCATCAGCAATGTCCGTATCGAGCAGGCTGACGTACGCGGTAAAGACCATGTCGGTATCGCAGTAGGCCGTCTGTGCAACGGCAGTAAGGTAGACCGTGTGATGACATCCGGCTATGTCACCGGCTTCGACCACATCGGCGGTATCGCAGGTGATATCGGCGAAGGAACAGACAATATCATCACCAACTGCTATTCCGTAGCCAACGTCTACAGTACCCAGTACCAGGCCGGCGGTATCGTAGGCTGGTCGAAAGGTACCAATACGGTGACGAACAACTTTTTCGCCGGCAAGGCACGTGCGAATGAATGGGGCGGCACAGCCGCTATCGTCGCTTTTGTCGAAGATGGCACAACCACTATCACCCGCAACGTCGCAGCTCCTGTCTACATTATGGGCAAGACCGATGGCGAGGAAGAACACGACTGGGGACACCGCTGGTCTTACGGCGCTGTCGGCGGTCTCCTGAATGAAAATTCAATCGCAGCCGCTACCGACAACCTTGTATCTGACAAGACAAAGGTAATCGATGAAGACTCCCGTGAAGAGAAGGATCAGAGCGGATTCAGCACCTCCTACCACGGTATCATCACTCCGGATGCCACTCTCAAGACTCCCGCACCTTATACAACTCTCGGATGGGATGCAGCAGCGTGGAGCACTGCCGACGGCCGCTATCCCGTGCTGTCCTCCATGACAGTTCCGTTCGACGGCGACTATGTGTACGTCAACACTATTCCCTCCGAAATCTTCGTCGGCAACACTTTCGACTTAGCTCCTGAAAGCAGTTTGGATCGTGCCGTAACTATCACCTCAAGCAATACATCTGTAGCTACCGTCAGCGGAACAACGTTGGAATTTGTAGGTGCCGGCACAGCTACCATCACTGTATCGACTACAGGCGACTCCTATATCAATGGCTACACCAAGAGTTATGAGGTTTCTGTAGTGGCTATGAACAATGAAATCGCTACACCCGACGACTTCGACAAGCTCCGCCAGAACCCGCAGGGTGACTTCGTGCTCGTAGCCGACATCGACTTTGCAGGCGTTGACTTCCGCCCGATTGCGAACTTCTCCGGCTCTATCGACGGTCGCTACCACTGGATCAAAAACCTGACTTACAGCAATAATGAAGCCAACAAGATCGGCTTCATCGGTGTTTTCTCAGGTTCTTTCATCAAGAACATCGGTTTCATGAACATCTCCTTGTCGGGAAATGCCGACGTTGCAATCATCGGTAAGACCGAAGGTCCGGCTTTGATTTCGCAAGTCGTAGTGATGGAATCCTATATCGAAGGTCGCGACCACGTTGCTTCGTTCGTAGGCAACATCGACGGCAATGCTACAATCAAAGACTGTCTCTCGAACGCCCGTATCCAGACACGTGAGTACCAGGCCGGCGGTATCGGCGGTGTAATGAACCACGGTACTGTCGAGAACTGCCTCTTCTGCGGTACAATCAATTCCTACAGAGCGACCAACCTCGGCGGTATCGTCGCGCTCCTCGACAGCGACAATAACCCCTCGGCTGTCCGTAACTGTCTCGCCGCAGCCGTGGTAGAGAATCCTGCAGAAAATGATCAGTGCATGATCAACCGTGCAGGCCGTACCATGACCCTTGAGAACAACTACGTGACAGAATACACCGTCCGCAACGGTGCGCCCATCCAGGCAGGCGAAGCCAACGACGAACGCGGTGCTCTCGCACGCAAGACTCAGGTACGCAGCAAGGACTGGTATACAGGCACTCTCGGATGGGATTTCGACAACGTATGGAAATTCCTCCCCAATGCAGAAGGCAAGATGCTGCCCGTACTCGCATGGATGAGTGCTCCGCTTGCAACTTCGTTCTTCAACTTGCCCTCAGAAGACGGCGTTGCCCTCAACTACGCATTCGGCACAGAAAAATGGGAATACAGCTCGATTTTCGGTTCATGGGGTCAGGACGTTGTCGTTGAACAGCTCTCTGGTACCGATTACGCAAATATCGAACCCAGCGAAAACGCCATATATGCAGGCGATATGAACGGTATGTATGCCGGCGCCGGTACTGCCACCTTCAAGGTGACTATGGATCCTTCGATTGCTTCCATCTTCACTGTTACCGGACGCGACACATTCGACGTGAATGTCGCCAAGGCCGGTGTCGCTGTTGAAATCGGCACAGTAGAGGATTTCCTCAAAATCCGCAGCAATCCCGGTCTCGACTATATCCTCACAGCAGATATCGATCTTTCCGGTGTGACCGACTTCACAGGCTTCTGCAACGACGGTGTGACCTTCACCGGCTGCATCGACGGCAATGGTCATGCAGTGCATGGCTTCCATATCGACTTCTCGAGCAAATCTGACTCCGACCACGGCCTCTTCGGCAAGACTTCCGGCGCTACATTCAAGAACATAGCATTCTACGACTTCGTGATCGACGGCGGTCAGTCTGTCAAGCATATCGGTCTTATCGGCGGCGGCAGCGCTACTTTTGAGAATGTTGCAATCGTCGGCACTGTTATCGGCAATGACCACGTAGGTCTCGTCGCCGGCGACAGCGACGGCATCAAGATGACTAACTGCTATGCCAAGGGTACTGTCAACGGTCTTTCGCAGGTAGGCGGCTACTTCGGCTGCACCCTCGAAAACGGCGCAACCCTGACAAACTGCTTCACCAACGTGAACTCTACGGCGGCAGTCCGCGGATGGGTCGGCGGCTTCATCGGTCTCATCGACAAGTCCAACAGCATTGTCACCATCACCAACTGCGTATCGGTAGGCAACCAGTCGTCGATAGGTAACGACAAATACACCAACAACTTCATCGGCGGCAACAATGCCGGCGACACACCCAACGCAGCCGTTATATTCACCGGCAACCTCTACAGCCTCGAAGCCATCAACGACGCAGATACCGCATGGCCGATCAAGAATGAGACAGCTGAAGGCGGCAATGTGGAACCTGCCACAGGCTTACACAACACAGAACTGTGCACTCAGGCTCCCTACGCCGGCATCACATGGGATTTCGCCGAAGTATGGGCAATGGGCGCAGGCGAGTACAAGTATCCTGTTCTCAAGGGTGTGAGCGTACCCGATGAAATCCTCGCAGCCGAGCAGTCCGGTATCGACGAAGTTGAAACCGGCAGTGAAGTGAGTGTTACAGCAGCCGGCGGCATTGTGACCGTATGCGGTCTTGGCTCACAGTCGG
>JAGBDG010000064.1 GCA_017937625.1 Muribaculaceae bacterium
AGAGCATGAGCGAGCCGGAGAGACTGTAAACCGAGAACTCCGTGGCTTTTTCAGAGAAATAAACCACGCCGTCTGTCGGATTCGGGAACGCGCGGAATTCAGGCACGGCTGTTGCTTCGATACCGCTGACATTCTTCATGATGGTAAACTCGATGTAGTCGCTTATCGGAGTATTGTCGTTATAGATTGCCGCAATATACTTGGCACCGATCTCCGGATGCATTATTGAACCGTGTGCTTCGAAGTCGCCCTTTTCGAAGAGTTTAAGGAACAGGGTGTTGCCGGGGATAATGGCAATAGAGTATGCATCGGGTTTGTCGGGGAAGATGACAACGCTTAGGCTGCCGCCGAAATAACCGCCGTTGCAGCGTATCGTCGCCGTAAAGTGCAGGTCGGCAGCGTTCGCGTCGTTGCTGTCGCCCTCGAGAGCAAAGTCTGAAGCGGCGAGGCGAGGTGCGATACCGCTTTTGAGCTCGACGTCTATGGACTCGGAAACGGGTTCCTGGGTATCAACATTGATAAAGCACAGCTTATAATTGCCTTTCGATGGCGCTGAACTGCCTTCGGGATAGTTCGCTATGCCGCCGAGATATTCGAAAGTCTTTGTCTCGCCCACAGCGACGTTCACCGAAAGGTTGTCGCCGAAAGCGACGATATTGCCAGCTTCGTTGATGAGAGCCGGACAAACGTAAGTGTCGTATTCTTTGTCGCCCGTGTTGACGGCGGTTGCCTTCATCTTGAATTTCTGTCCGAGATACAGCTGGGTTATCAGCTCGAGGTCTTTTATCTCCATAGAACCTCCTGATACCGCGGTGAATGTGAAAGTGCTTCCCTCAAGCTTTGCCTTGTAGCTACCTACAGCATTGAATTTGGCAGGAATGTGATACCAGACTCCGTTCTCGTCGCAGTATGCCGGCGTCACGGTATATGTACCTGACTTTTTGAATGGCAGCACTGCGTCGAAGCCGTTGATATAGTAAGATGTCTGAAGACCTTGTCCCAGCCTTGAGCCGTTGGTATATGTGGTATCATTCGTTTCGTCGTTGATGAATCGCAGCCCGAGTTTGCCTGACGCTGTCTCGTACGAATAGTTCATTATCTGCGCATCGGATGATATTGTGCTTCCTATACGACCTGTCTCCGGAAGGTTGAAGTTGTTGATCACGACGAGGTTGGGAAGCACGACAGAATCTTCTTTGGGCTTTGATACATTTGCAACGATGCCCTGGTCGTAGTTGAAGCCGGACATTGAACCGCCGATGCCCTGCTGACCGGGGTCGAGCGCTGTGAGCCGGAAATATCCGTCGCTCATTCCACCCCAGCCCCAGTTGAAGTGGTAGAATCCGTCTGCGTTGTAGGCGTCGCATACGAATTCATGACCGCCTTCGTTGCTGATTCCGGAGTAGAGTACAGGACCGTAATCTACAAGCTGATTGTAGATAATCTCTTCCCACTGCGAGAGGCTGTAGTAGTCGCGCGACATCCAGCGCACACCTTTGTCATAGTTAAGATAATTGACAAGACCTTTCTGGATGTTTACGCTGCTTGCACCACTCGCGGTGGAGGTGTACCTCATGTTGACGCTTACTCCGCACGCGAACATCAGTGTCGCCACGGCGGTTTTCTGTTCTTCGGTAATGTCCGCGCTGTTGTAGCTGTCGAGCATGTTGTTCCAGTCGAATGTAGTGGAGCCGAAGTCGAACTGTATGCGACGGATTCCCTGATAGTATGAGTTGGTGCCAGTACCAGTGACGGGCCAGCGGTGATAGTTCATCACCTGCGCCATAGCCGTCGCCACACAGCCTGTCATGGATTTCTCGTTGTTGAAAACGGGACAAAGATCGTTATACGGTTCACTCTGATCCCACCTGGTGGTCAGCAGCGGAGCGATAGTTTCACGTGCTGTCTTGAGAGGCGCAGGCGCAGCGCCATACATTTCTGCCGCTTCTATCTGGCGGGCATATTCGCCAAGCCACCACTTGAGTGCCGGCGGAATGTTGTCGGCGTCGAAAGCAAAGTCGGCATATCCGAGAACGGCGTCGGCGCGGTCGTCCGCGGAAACGACGAGATACTGGTGACGGTTGCTGAACACATAGACGGCGGGAGTCTTTGTGTCGACCGCTTTTTCTGTGTATGCGAGGCTGAGCCGTTCGCCGGGAGCTTTACGGAGAGATGGCAAAGCGCGGTCGAGCGCCTGTTGCGGTGTCAGTGTCTCGCCATAAGATGTGAGAGCCATGAGAGCGGCTGCCGACAGGGCGAGAACTTTGGTTATTGAGTATGAGCTCATTTAACTGAATTTGATAAAATATTGTAATCTTTCGTTTGTATTGACGCTTGGAAGTATTTCAATTTGCGAAATTAATGAAAAAAATCGTTTTTCTCATCGTTTAATACAAATTTGCGAAATTATTTTTAAATGGGTAAATTTGCAGCCCGAAAAATGACGGTATAATGAAGCATGAATTCGTAAGCCGAACAGGTGCACGCCGACTCATATTGGTATATGCCGGCTGGGCAATGGACGCGGTTCCTTTCAGGAATCTGCGCCGTCCGGGATACGATGTTGCCGTTCTTTGGGATTACCGTGATTTCAGCATCGACTGGTCTTTTCTCTCCCCATACAATGAAATTTGTATTGTCGCATGGTCGCTCGGAGTATATGCCGCGTCGGTGACGTGCAAGTCTTTTGCAGGACGTACGACATGCCGCATAGCCGTCAATGGCACGCTTTCGCCTGTCGACCGTTCGCGCGGTATACCGCCAGCAGTCTTCGCCGGCACCGCCGAGGGCTTGAACGAGCGTCAGCTATACAAGTTCTATCGTCGTGTCTGCGGTGGAGGAGAGATTTTCCGCATCTTTCTCGAGAACAAGCCCCAACGGGATGTAAACGAGCTTGTCGACGAACTTCATGTGTTTTTGGACGACAATATTTTTGTTCCTCAGCAGGAAACGAAGTGGGATTATGCTGTCATATCGTCGGAAGATGCCATTTTTCCGCCTGTCAACCAGTGGCGTTCCTGGCGCGTGACGCCGATGATATTTATCGAGGGACCGCATCTGCCGGATTTTCAGAGAATCATCGACCGATTCATAATAGACAAAGACATGACAGAGGCGCGTTTTGTACGCGGACTAAAGAGCTACGATTCCGAGGCATCTGTACAGGCACGTGTGGTCGTTTTTCTCGACGGACTGGTCAATACGCCTGTCATAGCTTCGCGCATCCGCCGGCAGGGAGCCCGTGTTCTTGAGATAGGAAGCGGTACAGGCACGCTGTCGTCTGTCCTTGACAATGTGTGCGGCAACGATGCTTATCTGGAAATGTGGGATATAGCCGGTGAGCCACCTGTTGAAGGCAGACTAAGGAGTTTCAGAAATGTGGATGCCGAGCTTGAAATCCGTCGTATTCCGGATTCATCCTTTGACCTTGTTGCCACAGCCTCGACTGTCCAATGGTTCAATTCTCCTTCACGTTTTCTGTCGGAGTGCGCGCGCGTACTCGCTCCCGGAGGATTTGTCGTCTTGTCGACATTCGCCAAGGGCAATCTCCGCCAAATAAGCAGCTCGACAGGAAAGTCGCTGCCGCTTCTTACTAAAGATCAGTGGAAAGCAATCATACCAGCCGGAATGCGGCTGATAGGCATGAAGTGTTATGAACATGAGCTTGAGTTCGGTTCGTCGCTCGATGTGTTCAGGCATTTGCGACAGACAGGCGTGGATTCACTCGGAAGAAGCGCGGATTCTGTCAATCCTGTCGCAGCCGTTAGGCATCTGCAGCCTGATCTCGACGGAAAATTCCGTCTGACCTATAAACCTCTCGTCATGGTATTGGTAAAGGAATGACTATGAAAAATCAGCATATCAAGTCAGAAGCAATATTTATAAGCGGTATTGATACAGACGCTGGAAAAACATACGCTACCGCATTCTATGCCCGTCTTCTTGAAGACCAAGGATACAGCGTAATAACCCAGAAGTTCATACAGACCGGTTGCCGTGAGACATCGGAAGACATCGAGGCGCACCGACGCCTTCTCGGAAAAGGCACGCAGCCGGAAGACATCGAAGGTCTGACTGCGCCTGTAATCTTCACATATCCAGCCTCGGCACAACTCGCGGCGCGAATAGACGGCAAGAAAATCGATTTAAAAGTTATCGAACAGGCTACCGGCGAGCTGCTTCGCCGCTACGACCGTGTACTCATCGAAGGCGCAGGCGGACTTTTGGTGCCGATTACCGACGAGTACTTCGCCATTGATTATGTCGCCGACCATCAACTGCCTCTGGTTCTCACCACAAACAGCCGTCTCGGTTCTATAAACCACACGGTTCTGTCCCTCGAGGCGATTGCTTCCAGAGGCATCGAGCTGCGAGCGGTGATATTCAACGAGTTCTATGACAAGGATGCTCTGATTGCCCAGGATACCAAAGGATTTGTAAAACGTTATCTTGCCCGACATTTCCCCAAGGCGAAATTCCTTTTGATGCCTGATTTTGCTAAAATTAGTTAAAGCAAAAAACAATGAGGTTCTAATTTCGTAATTTTGTAACAGTGAATGCAGATAAGTACATAATAAGCATCGATAAGGAAACTGTTGCGGCAATGCCCACCCTTGAATACGGGGGTGAGATTTCTGTCATCGATACGGCAGAACTTGCCCATTCGGCTCTGCGTGAGCTCGCGCAAATTCCGATAGTAGGCTTCGACACCGAGACCCGTCCTTCGTTCCGCAAGGGGTGCGTCCACAAAGTCGCTCTCATGCAGATATACGACGGGGAGCGCTGCTACCTTTTCCGTCTCAATAAAATAGGTATATGCGCCGAGCTGAAGGCTTTTCTGGAGAATCCCGACATCATGAAAATCGGTCTTTCCGTACATGACGATTTCAATGTCATGCGCCGGAGCGGCAATATCGAGCCTCAAGGATTTATCGATATCCAGAATATGGTCAAGGAGTATGACATCACTGATATCTCCCTGCAAAAAATATATGCCATACTTTTCGGCGAGCGTATATCGAAAAGCCAGCGCCTTACCAACTGGGAAGCGGCCGAGCTTTCTCCCGCGCAGCAGGCGTACGCTTCAATCGATGCAATGGCTTGTCTTAAAATATACAGATATCTTTCCTCCGGAGAGTTCGATCCCTTGCGTTCTCCCTACCGCCACCCGTATGTAGCACACGAACTAAATGCCAAACAATCATGAAAGCGAAGCGTTCTACTGTTGTCCCGCTGATACTTGCAGTCTATCTGGTCGTTATGGCTTATATCGGATATTCCGACTACGCCTCCGGAAAGGTGTCGGCACTATATTATTTCGGAATCATCGGTATTACCGTGGTGATACTTGTACTTTTGCATTTCAGCCTTCGACGCCGCGAGAAACTGCGCCGCGAAAGGCTCGAGGATATTGAGAACAATAAAAACTCTAAATAAAGAATATGGCACATAAAGCACTTCTTATCATTCTGGACGGATGGGGCATGGGTCCTCATACTCACTCCAATGCCATCTACAGCACTCCTCATCCCTACTGGGATTATCTTCTTAAAACATATCCCCACTCCGAGCTTCAGGCATCCGGCGAATACGTCGGTCTTCCTGACGGACAGATGGGCAACTCCGAGGTAGGACATCTCAACATCGGTGCCGGTCGTATCGTATATCAGGATCTTGTCAAAATCAACAAGGCAATTTCCAGCGGCGCCATCTACGACAATCCCGAAATCAAGAGTGCATTCGAATACTGCGCAAAGACCGGTCAGGCAATGCACTTCATGGGTCTGACATCGACCGGCGGCGTACACTCGTCGCTCGACCATCTTTTCGCGCTCTGCGACATCGCTGCTCGCTACGGTCTCAAGAAAGTTTATATCCACTGCTTCATGGACGGTCGTGACACCGACCCCCGCAGCGGTATCGGATATATCCGCGACCTTGAGGCACACTGCGCAAAGTCGAGCGGCGTAATCGCATCGATCGTCGGCAGATACTACGCAATGGACCGTGACCGCCGCTGGAACCGTGTCAAGGAGGCATACGACCTTCTTGTCGACGGCAAAGGCGAGCAGGCAACCGATATGGTTGCGGCAATGCAGGAAAGCTACAATAACGATGTGACCGACGAGTTCATCAAGCCAATCAACAATTCAACGGTTGACGGCACTATCAAGGCTGACGACTGCGTGATTTTCTTCAACTACCGCAACGACCGCGCTAAAGAGCTTACGGAAGTTCTCACTCAGGTAGATATGCCCGAGGAAGGCATGCATACAATCCCCGGTCTGCAGTACTACTGCATGACCCCCTACGACTCGTCGTTCAAGGGCGTGCATATCATCTTCAACAAAGAAGACGTCAACAACACTCTTGCCGAATATCTTTCGACACACGAGAAGAAACAGCTACACATTGCCGAGACCGAGAAGTATGCCCACGTGACATTCTTCCTCAACGGCGGTCGCGAGGCAGCGTTCTCCGGCGAAGACCGCATTCTCGTTCCCTCGCCGAAAGTCGCTACATACGATCTCAAGCCCGAGATGAGCGCGTTCGAAGTGAAAGACAAGCTTGTTGACGCAATCGATACTGAAAAATACGACTTCATCGTTGTCAACTATGCAAACTGCGACATGGTGGGACACACCGGCGTATATGCAGCCATCCAGAAAGCAATCGAGACTCTCGACGTCTGTCTGCACGACACAGTAGAGGCAGCGAAGTCGCACGGCTATGAGGTCATCATCATCGCTGACCACGGCAATGCCGACCATGCTGTCAACGCCGACGGTACGCCAAACACGGCTCACTCGCTCAATCCCGTGCCTTTCGTATATGTAACCGACGACAAGAAAGCAACTACCGAAAACGGCATTCTTGCCGACGTGGCTCCTTCGATTCTCCATATCATGGGTATGAAGCAGCCGGCTGAGATGACCGGTCACGACCTCATCAAGGACTGATATTCCCGAATACAATATAAAAAGCCGTGCCATTCAGCTGAGTGGCACGGCTTTTTTATGCAACTTCTGATTAGAAATAGAAATTCATTTTCTTGGGATAGTAGAGCATGGCGCCGCCGACTTCCTGGGCAGCCTGTTCGCCGAGAGAGCTTGCGACGATGGCAAGCGCGAAGCGCAGTGCCGAGCTCGGACCGTTGGCTGTGATTAGGTTAGTTAGGGATATGACAGGAGCGTCGCGCATGATGGCGCCGTTGGCTCGGCATGCCGGCTCGAATCCCGGATAGCAAGTAGCCTCCTTGTCTTTCAAGAGACCCAGCGGGGCGAGAACCACAGCAGGGGCGGCGCAGATTGCGGCTATTTTGCCTTTATGTACTTTGAGCAGGTCGCCGAGAGCCTCGAAAGCCGCGAGATTAGTGGCTCCTGGCATTCCTCCGGGCAGAATCAGCCACTCAGAATCATCAAAATCCGCTTCCTTGAATGTCATGTCGGTCAGGACCGGTATGCCGTGCGCACCTACGACCTTATGTTCGGAAGTTATGGAGACAGTCTTTATATCCATGCCGGCGCGACGCATGACGTCTACTACGGTAAGAGCTTCAATTTCTTCGAAACCTTCTGCGAGAAAAATAAATGAACGATGCATACGATTTTGTGTTAGTTTAAGATTATGGCTGTGTAACAACGGAGGGGACATTTTTGTTCTGCCGTGAGTGAATTTTGTGTATCTTTGCTGTCAAATGGATTTAAGGATGAAACGTCGATTTGTTATTCTGCCGCTAATGTCGGCATTATTTTTGACATTTGCAAGCTGCGGACAAAAATATTTTACATCCGTGGGCGAAACATGGGGTACGTCATATCATATTGTATATAAAGGCAGCGAAAATCTCGCTGACTCGGCGCGAGCCATTATGGCTATGATAGACAATGAACTGTCGCTCTTTAATTCCGAGTCTACCGTAAGCCGCATCAACGACTGCCGCTCGGATATAGCCGGGGAAGCTTTTGCCGATGTACTTGATATATCATGCCATGTATGCTCTATATCGGGCGGTGTCTATGATCCGACTGTGGGACCTTTGTGCGAATTGTGGGGCTTCGGCAAGAGCGATTTCCGCGAGGCGCCTTCCGACAGCGCGATTGCTGCAGTTCTCGAGTCGGTAGGCATCCGGGAATGCCGTATCGATTCTGTCGGACGAATCATAAAGAAGACTTCTGGAACACGGTTCGATTTTTCTTCAGTGGCTAAAGGCTACGGCATTGACTGCATTGGCAGAATGTTCGACCGAAATGGTGTGCAAGACTATATGATAGAAATTGGAGGAGAGGTTCTTGTTTCGGGAGTCAATCCGAAGGGTCTGCCGTGGCATATTCAGATTGATTCGCCCTCAGGCGGTCTTTCGCATGAAGCATTCGAAGTGCGTGAGCTCGGACCGGAAAAGATGTCACTTGCAACTTCCGGCAACTATCGGAACTACAGGACTGACAGCACAGGTACTGTGTTCGGACATATAATATCGCCAATCAGCGGCATACCTGCCGTTACCTCGGTTCTTTCTGTTACCGTAGAAGCGGAGCAGTGCGCTCTTGCCGACGCACTTGCCACAGCATGTATCGCGTCCGGTTCTGCAGAGTCGGCAATGGAAATACTCCGCAAAGCCGGCATAAACGGTCTTGTCATATCGGCGGGAGCCGACGGGGAGCCCGTAGAACATCGTTGTGGGAATTTTTAGGAGAAAAAGAAAACGGCTGTCTCGCGACAGCCGAAAATCTTTAACCTTAAATCTAATACCATGAAAAA
>JAGBDG010000065.1 GCA_017937625.1 Muribaculaceae bacterium
ATGGCGAGATATGCTGCCGGAGGCACCACGACTTCCGACGGAAAGGGGATGAACGAGCTCTCGATCATCATGAAGATGAACACGAAAAGGTAGCTGGCGTTGTTGACAAACCAGTCGAAGAAATATGCTGCGTTGAGATAGTCGGTGATACTCAGTGGAATAAGAAGTTCTGTCATATAAAAAATGTTACTTTTCAATTTATTGCAAAGTTAGCGATTTTTTTTCGTACCTAACGCCTGACACTGACAAAAGATTAGCGCAGACAAAACAAGTCCCCGGAGCGGGGCTTCGGGGACTTGAGCAGTCTGTTATTTAAGGTGGTGAATCCTTAATGCTGTCTGTCGCTTATTGTGCGTTGAAGATTACGATACGGTTCCAGTTGTTTTCGGGATAAGGCTGTGTGTCGCTGCCTTCAGCCTGGATGCTCAGGCGGTCAGGATTGATACCGTACTTGTTGGTGAGTTCTTTGCAGACAGCCTCTGCGCGGCGCTGCGAGAGTTTCTTGTTGTATGCGGCAGTGCCCGTGTCTTTGTCGGCATATCCCATGATGGTGACGTTCTGGTCGGGGTTAGCCTTCATCCACTGTGCGATGTTGTAGACGTTGACCTGTTCGTCGCTGCTGATGCGTGCCGAATTGATGCGGAAGCGTACTGTCGCCATAAGGGGAGTGGGAGCGACTTCCACAACTTCGTTGGTCTCGCTGACAACGGGCGGGCAGGGCAGCTGAGCCTCTGCAGTGGCGAGAGCGGCAGATGTGGCTGCAAGAGCTCCGCGGAGATCGTTGACCTGATTGTTGAGGTTGTTGATGTACCCGACATAGTCGCAGGGGTTATACGATTTGTAGTCGCGTCCGCCGAAGGTGACTGTAAAGCCGCCGGTCATCGTCAGGTTGATGTCGATGGGTCGTCCGTAGGCGATATTGTTGAAATTGTCGCCGTAGAATGCAGCGCGTGCCTCGGCGAAGAAGTCAACATATTTGCACAGGCGGAAACGGAGCTGGAGACCTCCGGATACGGGAAGTGTCCACGAATTCGATTTCTTTCCATGTTTTCCGTATACGTTCTCGTCGGCTTTTTCGCGGAAATCCCATGCGTATGTGCCGCCAAGACCAACGAAGGGCACGATAGAGAACACACGCTTGGAGTTTACTCCGCCGAGCGAGTTGAACATATCCCACATGAAGTCAAGGTTCGCGTTCACATATTTGAAGCGGTCCATGTGTCCGTCGATCTCATAATGCAGCGGACCTCCGTAGAAGGAGAGGCGCCATCCCATATAGGGCGAGAACCATTTGCCGAAGCCTACATTATAGTTGATTGTGAAGTGGCGTTCGCGGTCGCCGCTCGAATTGACACCCTCCATGAAAGGTGTGGCGGCGCCGGCGCCGAACTGGATGAACCAGTTGTCCTTCTTGTCGACGTAGTAGCGTGTGGCACAGGGAACTTCTGTCGTAACCTCAGTCTCTTCTGCGATTACAACCTCTTCCTGAGCGTTCGCCGCAAAAGCCGGCACTAAGAGGGCGCAGCATGCGGTAGTGGTGAATAAAACGTTCGTTTTCATTTCGGTTAAGAGTAATTTGTTAGACTTAATTATATTCTCATTTTTTAGTTGAAGCCTCCGTTTTATGGTGCTTGGTGCAAATGCCGCTTTGACTGCGTATGGCTGTCTGCGCGGTTTGAAATAATAACGAAAGTCGTAAAACCTTTGTTCGGGCTGGTTGAGTTAGACGTGTATTTTTAACGGTTGAGAGTCTGTGTTGACGGCGGATTATATGGTTTATCTGTTAATTGATGTTAATTATAGAAATTTTCTGTCTCAAAATTATGTTGTATAACATAAAAAGTATAACTTTGCATCAGTTTTTCATGGTATTAGATTTAAGGTGAAAAGATTATTCGTCGTGATGACGGGTAATTTTTTTTATATTCGCCCCTCAGGGGGCTTTTTTTGTAGCCTTGTTCTTCTTTTTCCCCGAGCCGCTCAGATCGCACTGAAGCTGTGCTCCGACAAGAACAATAAGTTCATTACCAAAAGCTTTGGTCTTAAATGACCGTCTTTCAAACACAGGATCTTCATCGCTATACCAAGAATTTCCGTCTTTTAGACGCATAGCAGACAGTACTACCTCATCGGGGCATCCTATGCGATGACGATAATTGATATCCATAATTATGCTGACAT
>JAGBDG010000066.1 GCA_017937625.1 Muribaculaceae bacterium
CTCGCACACCGCGACAGCATCATAGCCATGCAGCGCAGCGGCGACAGCGCAGGGCTCAAGGCACTTCAGGACACGCTCATCAAGCAGACCGAGGCTGAGGCAGCGAAGCAGGGAACTCCCGCCGTCACCGACGAGATGCGTCAGGCATACACCACCGTCGGCGGCGCACCCCACCTCGACGGCGACTACACAGTATTCGGCGAAGTTGTCTCCGGAATGGACGTTATCGAGAAAATCGAGAAAGCCGAGACCGACCGCGCCGACCGTCCCAAGGAAGACGTGCGCATTATCTCGATGAAAGTGCTCTCCGAATGAGTCTTACCGACATACCTGTGCGCCATGCCGTTCTCAGCAACGGCTTGCGCATAGTCCATTCGTTTGACGGCACCACCGCAATGGCTGCCGTCAATGTTCTTTATAATACAGGCACCCGCGACGAGAAGCGCACCCTCACCGGCATGGCGCATCTTTTCGAGCACCTGATGTTCGGGGGCTCCGTCAACGTTCCCGACTACGACGCCGTCCTCACCCGCGCCGGAGGCTCCAACAACGCCTGGACAAGCCTGGATTTCACGAACTTCTACGCCACCGTCCCCGCACAGAATGTCGAGACCGCATTCTATCTCGAAAGCGACCGCATGCTCAGCCTCGCTTTCAACGAGCGCTCGCTCGAAGTTCAGAAAGACGTCGTCATAGAAGAATTCAAGCAGACCTGTCTCGACCGCCCCTACGGCGACATCATGCACATTGTCCGCCGCCTCGCCTATGCGCCGGAGCACCCGTACTCATGGCAGCCCATAGGACTCAAGCCGGAACATATATCGCAAGTCACGATGGACGATGTGAAGTCATGGTTTTTCGCCCATTACGCGCCAAACAACGCCATCTTGTCCGTCACGGGCAACATCAGCTTCGAGCGCACCATCGAGCTTGCCGAAAAATGGTTCGGAGGCATTCCCAGGCGCGACGTCGCTCCCCGCGCGCTCCCCTCGCCCGGTTTTCCCTCCGCAACTGTTCACGAGACAGTACGCGCCGCCGTGCCGGTTCCGCTCATGGTCATTGCCATTCCTATGGCTGCTTACGGCTCCGGCAGATATTTCGCCGCCGACGCAATCACCGACCTTCTCTCGGCAGGCAAGTCGTCAAGGCTCGACACACGCCTCGTCTATGGTACAGCACAGGGACTTATAACGGCTTGCGACGCCTCCATAACTGGCAACGAGCACGAAGGGCTCGTGCTCATCTTCGCGCAGCTCGCCGACAGCTCGCCCGAAGCATGCGACCGTGCCGCTGCACTCATCCTCGACCAATGCCGCCTGCTCGCCAAACCCGGCGAGATCAGTCCGCGGGAGCTCGAACGGTGCTATAACAACTACGAGTCAACCTTCCGCTTCTCAAATCTCGGCTATCTGCCCCGCGCCACCAATCTGGCGCTTGCCGAATACCACGGCGAGGACATCAATCGAAACGTCAACGACCGCCGAGCCCTCACCTCAGAAGAAATAGCCGCCGAGGCAGACCGGCTTTTCAACCGGACTCCTATGGTCCGGCTCGATTATCTTCCGCAATAAAAAATCAGCCGGCAGTTCCGACCGCCGGCTGATATTATTTCATTAATCCGTTACTGAATCTTTATAGCGAATCCTCCGCCAGGAGCAAGATGCAGTTTGAGCTTGTCGGATGCGCTGACTGTCGATTCCGTGCGGGTGAAGTCGCGTGCCGCGCGGTGAGCGTTGACGCCGTCGGCGAATGTCACGGCTTTATGGCTGCCTGATGCGAGGAACGAAAGGTCAACCGTAATGTCGCGCGGAGTCCAGTCTGTGATACCGCCTATGTACCATACATCCCCCTTGCGGCGTGCCGTCACAACGTATTCTCCCACGCGCCCGTCAAGGATGCGCGTCTCGTCCCATGTCGTCGGTACGTTCGCTATGAACTCCGTGCATTCCGGATTGCGGTTGTAGTTCGACGGAGAGTCGCACAGCATGTCCAGCGGGGAGTCCAGAACCATGTAGAGAGCGAGCTGATGGCAGCGTGTGCCCTGGCTCATCGGCTCCGAGTGGCAAGGATAGTAGTTCGACTTCGTGGCGTTGCGCATAGCTCCCTGCGTATAGTCCATCGGACCTGCAACCTGACGGATGAAAGGAATCTGGGCGTCATATTTCATCTGGTCGACCTCGGGCTTGCTCCATTTCATGTTCTCGAGTCCGAACACGCCTTCCACATTCAGGACATTCGGGTAAGTGCGGTTGATGCCCGCGGGCTTATATGCGCCGTGGAAGTCAAGCACAAGGTGATACTTTGCGGCTGTTGCTGCTGCACGGTCGAAAAACTCCGACATTACCTGGTCGTCGCGGTCCATGAAATCGACCTTGAAGCCCTTGATGCCCATTTTCGAATAATGCTCGCATACACGCTCGATGTCGCGGTCGAATGCGTAATAGCCCGCCCAGAGAATGAGCCCTACGTTTCTATCCTTGCCGTAGCTTACCAGCTCCTCGAGGTCAATCTCGGGAACAACCTGAAAAAGGTCGGCTTTCTTGTTGACGGCCCAGCCTTCGTCCAGTATGACATATTCTATGCCATGCTGCGAGGCAAAATCGATATAAGCCTTGTAGGTCGCGTTGTTGACGCCGGTCTCGAACGGCACGCCGTCGAGGTTAAGCGCGTTCCACCATTCCCATGCCACTTTGCCAGGTTTGATCCACGATATGTCGTCCAGACGGTTCGGCTCGCCGAGAAGATACGAAAGTTCCGTCGTAGCAAGCGTGCGGTCGTCCTTAGCCACCACTGCGATTCGCCACGGAAGCGCGCGCGGAGCGTCAATCTTGGCGATATAGTCTTCGCGCTCGGTCACTATCATCTGAAGGTTGTTGTGACCGCCCTGCTTCGCTGCCTTCGGGTAAGGCGCGAACACACCGCGCAGCGAGTTGCCCGACGCGTTCAGGAACATGCCAGGATAGTTGAGAAGACCCGATTCCGTTATCAGCACCTTCGGAGCGCCCTGCTCAGGCTCGACGAGCACCGGCAGGAAAGCGAGGCGCTTGCCGTCGAGCTTGTCTATTGCGTCGGTCGTATACTGGTTCTCGAACGAGTTGCGGTACTGCGCCTCGAAGCTCTCGGTCTTGGTCGTGTTCACGAACGGCACCGTTCCGGTCGCTCCGGCGGCAAAATTGAAAACCGCTGTCTCACCGACAATCTTGAAAGGTTTCTTGACCTTGCTCACAAAGCGGTAGGCGATGCCGTCGTCGTAGGCGCGGAACTGCACGTCCCAGTCCTTTGCCACCGAGAGAGTCAGCTGGTTGTAGTTCTCGGGGATTTCTGTCGAACGGTAGAATGGCGAAGGCACCGTCGAGCTGACGCTGTTGCGCTTAGCCGAGCGGACACGCACGTCCTTGCCTATCTGCGTGCCGTTGTCGAGCGTAAGACCGATTTCCGACGGAAGCATCACCGTATTGCCGTCGCTCGCGGCGCTGAAAGTCAGCGTTTCGCCGACACTAATCTCCGTCGACACCGAACCGTCGGGCGACGTCAGAGTATATGTCTGCGTTTTGGCGAACAATGCTATCGGGGCAAGACTCGCCAGAAGAAACAGTTGTGTTTTTTGCATGGTCTGTTAGTTTTTGTAAGTGTTGTTTTCGCAAAATTAATAAAATTATCTCAAGTTTCATTTTTTATTCCTAACTTTGCACCCGTAAAAAAATTATTGCAAAAGATATGGAATTGTTCGAACAGCTCACTGCAAAGGCTCGCAGACATCCGCAGCACATTGTGCTCCCCGAAGGTCTCGAGACACGCACGCTGACAGCCGCCGACCGTATTCTCGAGGAGGGTCTGGCTAAGATAACCCTTATCGGTAATCCCGACGAAATCAAGGGTATGGCTCGCGAGTTGAAGCTTAAGAATATCGAGACTATGGCGAACATTGTCGACCCTGCCGACGAGAAGGTCATCGACCGCTACGCCCCCTTGTTCTATGAGTTACGCAAGAAAAAAGGTGTCACAATCGACGAGGCTCGCATCACCACAGCGAACCCCCTCTATCTCGGATGCCTCATGGTCAAGGCTGGCGACGCCGACGGACAGGTTGCGGGTGCGCTCAACACCACCGGCAATGTCCTCCGCCCCGCTTTCCAGATCATCAAGACTCTACCCGGCATCAGCGTTGTCTCAGGCGCATTTGTCATGCTTCTGCCCCAAGAATCGAAATTCGGTACTAACGGAATCCTGATTTTCGCCGACTGCGCGGTGGTTCCCGACCCCACGGCTCCCGAGCTTGCGCAGATTGCCGTTTCCGCAGCGCGCACCGCACGCGACATTGCCGGCATAGAGCCCCGCGTGGCAATGCTCTCCTTCTCCACCAAAGGCTCCGCAAAGAGCCCTGACGTCGACAAAGTCATCGAGGCTTGCCGCATAGCCCACGAGATGGAGCCCGACCTCGTACTCGACGGCGAGCTGCAGGCTGACGCCGCCATTGTCCCAACCGTGGCTAACCAGAAAGCACCCAACAGTTGCCTCAACGGTCGTGCCAACGTCCTCGTCTTCCCCAACCTCTCGGTAGGCAACATCGCTTACAAGCTCGTACAGCGTCTTGGCAACGTTCAGGCTGTCGGTCCTATCCTTCAGGGTCTCGCCGCTCCTGTCAACGATCTCTCCCGCGGATGCTTCCCCGAAGACATCTACAAGACCATCATCATAACCTGCAACCAGGCTATCGGCATAAAAGAAAACAAATAAAAAACATTCTTATAGAAATAATATGGTTGACGTACTTGTTACTGTAGGCGTTTTCAGCACATTCGAGGATGTGAGAGACAACGCTATAAAAATGTCGCTACCGAGAATCCCGGAAATTGGCGACATGATTGTTCCCGACGGTCGATTGCTGGAGGTTATAGAGCGAAAGAAAAAGGAATGGAACATGATGTGCGGTATCAATTACGTCAGAACTATAGCATATTATGGCTCGGCGGTAGTTGTTATGCTCGGCGGTAATCCATCGACTATTTCTGTTGATTTGTATTATAATGACAAGATTGCAGGAGGTCAGTTCGATGCAGTTCCGCGTGTGGGCGAATTTGTATATGTACAGCAGTTCAATGAAAAGAATTATTTGTACGTCAGCCAGATTACTTACAATGCGTCACACCGTGTGGTCGGAGTTTTTTTAACAGATAATCCTCAGACCCCCGCAGTTAGAGTTGACAACTGTGTAGATGTCAATGTCGGCAATGTAGTAGATGTAAACGTTACCGACAGAGTGCAGCTCGTTGAACCTGTTGACGTTAAAATCGTTGACCAATATGGTACGCTTGATGTGCGCACTCGTCGCGAAGCATACGATTAACCTGTTTGAATATTATATGTTATGAAGATATTAGTTCTAAACTCGGGCAGCAGCTCAGTAAAGTATAAGCTTATCGACCTCGAAGGCAACACCGACACCACTCTCGCCGAAGGCGGAGTTGAGAAAATCGGTCTTCCCGGCGGATTCCTCAAATATAAGAAAGCCGACGGCTCCAAGGCTGTCGACGAACTCGGACTCATCGACCATCAGGACGCCGTAAAGGCTATCCTCGCAAAGCTCACCGACCCCGTCGACGGTTGCATATCCAGTTACGGCGAGATTGACGCCGTAGGTCACCGTGTCGTTCACGGCGGCGAGAAATTCAGCGAGAGCGTCCTCATCGATGACGCCGTCAAGGAGAAAATCCGCGAGTGCTACGATATCGCCCCCCTCCACAACCCCGCCAACATGACCGGCATCGAAGCTATCACAGCTCTTATGCCCGACGTGCCGCAGGTCGGTGTGTTCGACACAGCCTTCCACCAGACAATGCCGGCAAAGGCTTTCATGTACGCCATACCGTATAAGTTCTATAAGGAAGACGGCGTGCGCCGCTACGGCTTCCACGGAACAAGCCACCGCTACGTCAGCGGTCGTGTCTGCGAGTTCCTTGGCGTCGACATAAAGAAACAGCGCATCATTACATGCCATATCGGCAACGGAGCCTCCATGGCAGCCGTCGTTGGCGGTAAGTGCGTCGACACCTCCATGGGTCTCACCCCCGTAGAAGGTCTCATGATGGGCACACGCGTCGGCGACATCGATCCCGGAGCCCTCACATACCTCATGAACAAGCACCACCTCACAGCCGACCAGCTCCAGACTCTCATCAACAAGGAGAGCGGCGTTCTCGGCGTCAGCGGCGTCAGCAACGACATGCGCGAGATTGAGGCTGCTATCGCAGAAGGCAACGAGCGAGCCCGTCTCGCCCTCGACATGTACATGCTCCGTATCACCAAGTATATCGGCGCATACGCTGCAGAGATGGGCGGAGTCGACATCATCGTCTTCACAGGCGGTGTCGGCGAGAATCAGGCTGGTCTCCGCTACGACGTATGCTCCACTCTCGGATTCATGGGTGTCGAGATCGACAAGGAAATCAACGCCCGCACACGCGGCACCGAAACAGTCATCTCTTCCGCCGCTTCGCGCGTCAAGGTATGCGTGATTCCCACTGACGAAGAACTCACAATCGCACGCGACACCGCTGCGCTTGTAAAGAAATAATCCCTAATTCTCCATCATCTTCCTGAGGCAGGCAACCGTGAGGTCCCCTGCCTTTTTTATTTTTCCCGCAAAACGATAGTTCTCATTTTGACTGCTGCGGCTCCATATACTTGCCGTTGACCTTTGTCGGCTCAAGGTGCAGACCTATGTATGTGCCGCTGCCGAAACGCTCGCGCAGACGCCGCTCTATGTTCGAGGCGTGCTCGTGCGCGTGGTAAAGCGTGATGTCGCCGGGCAGACGGAGATGCATCGTCATTGCTATGTTGTTGCCTATGCGGCGCGTGCGCAGATGGTGAATCTCGCTCACCTCGGGCTCGGCACCCGCGATGCTCAGTATTTCGTTTTCGATATCCTCGGGCAGACTCCGCTCCATCAGCTCGTCCATCGTCTGTTTGAGCAGGTTCAACGCCGTCGCTACTATGAAAAGACTCACGATGACGGCGGCTATAGGGTCAAGCACAGTCCATTTCGCTCCTAAGAACAGCGCGCCGCCCACGCCGACAGCCGTTCCTATCGACGAGAGAGCGTCCGAACGGTGATGCCATGCGTTCGCCACAACCGCCTGCGACCCCGTTTCCCTGCCGGTCTTTACCGTGAAGCGGTATGCCCATTCCTTGAGGACGATGCTCACGATTGCGGCGGCGAAGGCTATGAATCCCGGACGCGGAATACCCTCGCCCGCTATGCACTGGTAGATTTTGCACGCTCCGCTATAGCATATCGCCACGCCCACGCCGAGCAGCGAGGCGCCGATGATTGCCGTGGCAAGCGTCTCGTATTTTCCATGACCGTAGTGGTGGTCTTTGTCCTCGGGCTTGCCCGCGATTTTCACGAAGACCACAACCACGATGTCGGTCAGGAAATCTGAAAGCGAATGCACCGCGTCGGCTATCAGCGCCGTCGAATGCCCCAGGACGCCCGCCACGAACTTGAATATGACAAGAGCCACATTGACGAGACTTCCCATCAGCGTGACGCGGTATATCTTCCGCCTGCGGACAAGCTCGGCGCTGTCCGCAGGCTTTTCAGAAGTCATGTCTGTCATCAGCAAAAGACGTTAGGCGTCCAGTATCTGCTCGCCGTGGATTTTGGTCTTTATCTGTTTCGGACCGAAGATATGCGTTATCCTTCCGTCGCCATCTACAAGGAATGTCGTGCGGAAAGTGCCCATGTACTTGCGCCCGTACATCGATTTCTCGCCCCACACGCCCATAAGCTCCTGTAGCCTGTGGTCGGTGTCCGCGATAAGAGTGAACGGCAGCTGATGGGCTGCGATGAATTTCTGATGCGAGGCTGCCGAGTCGCTGCTCACGCCGACGACCTTATAGCCCTTGGCGGCAAGCGCGTCGATATTGTCGCGCAGCGAGCATGCCTCCGCCGTGCAACCCGAAGTATTGTCCTTCGGATAGAAATACAGCACGAGCTTCTGCCCGGCGAAATCCGACATTTTCACTTCCTTGCCGTTCTGGTCCAGTCCCAGCACCTCCGGCACCTTATCGCCTATGTTCATAGTAATTTCTTTAGTTAAACATCCATCCGGCTCCTTATGAGCCGGGCGTCAAAGTTACGAAAAAACCACGACAAAACACGCTTATATTTCAAATACTATCACCGCACCTCGAGCCCGTAGTCATAATAATTGTCGCAGCGCGACTTAACCTGCTGAGCGGCTTTCGTTTCCGGATATTTCTTTATCAGCGTCGCGTAGTTCATCATTTCGAGCTGCGCCTGTGCAGCCTTCTCCGGGTCTGTGAACTCGGCGACAGCTTCCTGCATCAGAACGTCGACTTTCTTATAAGCGCTTCGAGCATAAGCGTTCCACATAAAACTTTCTCTGTTGATTGAATACAACCAGTCACCCGTCTTTTCATCATATCCTGAATTGAAACCATAACTTGTCAAATACCAGCATCTGCCGAAAGAATTGCGCAACCCTATCCCATATCGTATTTTGGCATCAGCCTTTCGGTTAGCCTCCGCGTCCGAATGCATCATTTTGTCAAGCCGTACCATTTCCTGTGCGAAACGCAGTTTGTAGTCGCTTGAATCGGCTATGAAATGCTCTTTGTCGAACTGATATCTGAATGGGCCGAGTTTGAAATAGCCTTCTTTGGCGATGTTTGTACGCGCCTGATAGTCTGTCGATACTTTAGCGAGCCAATGGGACGCCTTCTCGTAGTTCATCTCACGCAGATAAAGAGTGCCGACAATATCATATATGTAGTCCGTATCGGCGTAACTCCTATCGTTCAGGTATTTATCCAGTTCCGATTTCGGATGTTCTATTCTCTCGGCATATCTCGCCGCTTTGTCAGCCGTAGAGTCGTAAATCCGGTCAAAGAACTGGTTTGAGTAGTCATAATAATTGAAGCCCTCCCATGTTTTTCTATAATCGTCAAATGAGATGACCTCGGTATACGATTCCCCTTCCTTAGAGTCATAACGGTAGACTTCATACATTGGTGCTACCTGGTGGATGCGGTTCGAGGCGTAGTTAGCCAGCTGTAGAGCCAATGTGGTATTTCCTGCCCGCTCCATTCGCGGGCATACCTCTCCCAAAAGAACTTTGCGTGCAACGTCCTGCCAATAATTGACCGACCAGTTCATCCAGTTATTATATTCCCAATTATCATCAGCATTTAATTCAGTACCTTCCTTCATGCGCTCGTCAAGCCATTTCAGATCGCACAGCAGCTTGCTGCGATATTCAGCGCTGTTGTTCGCATAAACGCCATTCATAAGGAACCGGAAAGCTCGTGTCGATTCCTTGAGCAAAGGCGTGACTTGCGAGCATTCAGCCTGCTTGAGATATGCCGACGCCATACCCATATTCCCGTCGAGATAATAAAGAAAGCCCAACACATAACGCCACATTCCTTTCTGATGGCATCTTGGCGATGCGACTGCTTTCTTTGCGAACCTTTTAAGTTCGCCGTAGAATATCCGTTCTTCATTCGAGAGACTCGAATCTTCATAGTGATATACGAATTTCTCTCTCTCCCTGACATATTCCTGCAGTTTTATGCTCAGCAACGGCGAATCAGCGAAGCGGTTGAAGATGTATTCCAATTGCTTGACTCGCATGTCAGTATATTCCGATTTTTCCTCAAATTCGTCCCATGCCTTCATGCTCATCAGAGAGCCGATATCACCGCTTCGCGTAAAAAGCTCAATCGCCTTTTCGCGGTTGCCGCATCGCAAGTATGCGCCGCCGACATAACTGGCTATAATATCCGCCACTATATCCTCCTGCATCTTGCTCGCGGACTCTTCCCAAAGCTTCAGGCAGCTGCGGAAATCCTTCTTTGCGAAATGCATACGCACCATCTGAAGGGCATAGCGAGCTGCGTGCCGTTTGCCCGTGTAGGCACGGCAGCGCGTCATCAGCCCGTTAAGCCGTACATGCTCCTCGTCACCGTCGTAAGCGTAATACCACGGATTGTTCATGTACTCGCGTATCTCCTCAATCTCCTTGGCTATCAGCAGATAGTCGAGGTCATCGCGGTGCTCGGGTTCCGAAAGCCATTTGGCGAACCAGTTGTCCGACAGTTCACCGTCCGCCGGATTCCGAAGCTCCGATAGCTTGACCTTATAGACGACTTTTTCTATGTCGTCCAGAGGTATTGCCGGAGAAGTAATCTTCTGCCACAGAAGGCAGTTCTCGTATTTCTCGTAATCATGGAAACGGCGTCCTTCCTGCCACTGGCTTTCCAGTTCAGGCGAGCAGCATCTGAATATTTTTATGTATCCAGGACTGTCAGGATAATAGGGACCGCAGGCGGCTACGCGTCCTGCCCACAGAACGGCAATCGAACTAATTGCGAGTATATATTTCAGATATTTCATTGTTCGAGTAATGTGAAAGTTGTTCTTCGTCGAGGTGATAAATAATATTGTCATGCGGTTTGCCGCTTAATTGCGCGTCGATCAGCTCTTTTACTTTCAGAATCTCTTCGGCTGTCGGGCGTTCGGTCTTTATTCGGTAATTTTCATATACCCGATCCCACCAATTCTCTCCCTGCGAAAAATCGACCTGCGACGTCGCCTCATAGAGGTTATCGCCGATTTTCTTCAGGCTCGGGAAATCCGGGATGTCGGTTCTGCGCATTATCCTGTCGAAGACATACTTCCCGTCATCCGAATCCGACATGCCTACCGGATGGAACACAAGGCTCCACCCGTATGCGGGATATGCCACGTCAAGCGGAAGCCGATACTCCGAAAGCCTGTCGTCCCTTAGATAAGGCGCTATGTCCTTCAGCGAGAAAATTGAGTTTTCAGTTGTCATTTCCATCAGATTTCCCGTGTTGTAGACCATCAGCACGCCACGGTCGACCGGCGGAGGCGTCTGCGTCAGCTGATGCAGCCTTATTGTGCTGCTCAGGCTCTGCGTGGAATCAATACCCCGTTTCACTGACTCGCAAAGCCTGAAAAACGGCTCGCGGGTGCTTTTGTTCCAGTCGCAGTCAAGCTGAATCTCCTTGAAAGCGATATTGTATTTCCTGCAGATGGCATTGACTCGCTTAAGAATTTTTTCTGCATATCCGCTTTCCGTTGTCTGCATCGTTCTCATCGCCGCCGTAGTGATGTAGACTGTCGGAACAATCTCTATGCCCGACGGTATCGAGTCATAGAATAGAATCGTCGCCTCAGGCACCACACATTCGTTTTTTTCGCTATACTTGTAATCGACATCAAAAAGGCGCAGATATATTTTCTTCACGTCGTGCTCCTTCAGGAATTCCTTTTCCGCATCGCTCAGCGAAAAAGTCGTCCTCCAGTAGTAGACGCAGTTGTTCCCACCGTCGTTCGACGGTGAACTCTCCTTGCACGACAGCAACGGCAGGCTACAAATAAGCCAAATTATCAGACTCAGGTACTTCTTCATATTATATAATTATTTCAATTTTAAGTACCCGAAATTAGACAAAAGTAAACGCCCGGCAAACAAATTCGCCGGGCGTTGTATGAAATGTCTTATAGAGTGTATGAAACTGATTTTATCTTCGCTCCCATACGATATAGCTGACATTTTCGATCTCCGTCCACGGGGCTTTTCCCGTCTCTGTCTTCCCGCCGTTTTCCTCAATGAAGAAGCCGTACGACGACGAGCCCACGAGGTAAATTGCGTTCCTTACGCCAACGTCAATCAACAGCTGCGAGAAATCGTGGAAAGTGAGTTTTTCACTGCTTATTATCACATAGGTTTTTTCACCGATTTCTGCAAGAGCCTTACGGACTGCCCTGCCCTTCGGCTTGTTCTCTACGATCTGACCACCGACGACAAGCGGATACTGCCTGAAGAAGTACCCGTTCTCCGTCAGTGCCTGCTCGAGCATCGGAGTAGCGTCAGAAATTCCGACGGTAAGGTCACCGTTGATTATTGAGCAGAATCCTGCCTTCGCCTCGCCCTTGCTTATCAGCTCGCCCTCCAGCACGAAAGCTCCGGCAATCTTGCCGTTGTCGCTTCTGATGTCCGCAGCTTGAGCCGCCAATACGATATTCGAGTCATTCAGGCTCTCCGAACCGATGACAAGCCGCGGTCTTGCATTTTCAGGCGAAAGAATGAGCAGTCCTTTCCCGTCTATCACGGTATCGACCGCCACGGTATAACTCTCGACCTTCGCGGGAGCATCTTCATGGCTTGCTGCGGGTCGCGCTTCGGCAACGACGCTCGGTGCTTCGGCGACTCGCTCCTCGTCTGTATCGTCATCTTGCACAAACAGCATTACGGCAGCCGCAATCAGAGCCACGATGGCAACTCCCGCCATCACATACAGCCACACGCGCCGGGGCTTCCGCTTCGGCTCTGGTGCCTCGTTCGAGGAGATAACACGAATCTCGTCGTCATTTATATCGTTAAGCCGTATGCTCATATCGCTTCCTCCTTTTCTATAAGATCCTTCAAAGCCTTCAGTGCCTCCTTCGACGCAGCCACCTCATGCCTGAAATTACGGCAGTCGGACAGCACCATTTTCTGGCGCAGAGGATTGATGAAAGCTATGAATTCCCGGTTTACAATCAGGCTCTTGCCGATGCGGATAAAGCGGCGGTCTTCTTTATCAAGCATCTCGGCGATGCGTCTTTCTATCTGTCCCAGTTGCAGAGTCAGTACGAAACTCTCGCCGTCTGCCATCGTTATAGTGCAGTAATTGCCGTCGGCAGTGATATGCACCACCGACTCGGGCGGAATACGCACCATTTCCGCAGACGTCGAGAAAATAAGACGCTTGTCCATTCTGCAAAGTTACAACAAAAAACATATACCGCCCAAGTCAATTTTGCAATACACCTTCCCTCATTGCGCATTATCTAAAGCATTATCTAAAGCATTATCTAAAGCGTATCTAAAGCCGTATCTAAAGCCATCCTACTCCTCTACCATAATCTCCCATTATTCCCCCCCCCCTTCACGCCGTCGCCATGATGTCCGCCAGGACATCGATTTACTCATATCCCGGTACACCTTGGCGTGCCGGGTAGAGTCTGCAAAAGAAAGGCGTTTGAAAAACGCCGATTTACGTACACCTTTACCTCCACTGCCAACAGAGGCATGCCGGAGGTATGCCAAGGCGGCTTCAGCCGCTCACAACCCTGAAATAAGCTTTGCGTTTTCAGGGCATTTATCTGACACTCCCATTTTTGCCGGAGGCAATATACTTTCTGTCTACATATAACAGATTCTTCATTTTACATTTTAAACTTTTCATTCATATCATCCATTAAGCAATTCCTCATTAAGCCCACGAACATAAAAGCAAGAGGCAGCCACCTCTATGGATGCCTGCCTCCTGTAATACTAATCGTTCATCCTTATTTTCGATGCAGAGGCCTTTATGTCATAACGTTCTTTAATCATTTCGCACAGCTCGGAAGCCGCTTTCGGAGCAATTCGAGGTGACAGAATGACTTCCTTTATCAACTCGTGCGGCTTGACAGTAAATGACACACCATTTCCGGTTGTGTCCGGTTCTTTATTCGACAAAAAATAGAATCGTATTTTGCTATGAAAAAAGACAAAAAGCAAATAACATATTTGAAAACTCTTGGTTTAGTATAGATAGTAAGAAGATTATAAATTTAGAATTGATGATATTTCATCATAAATTCCATGCGTGACTGATGAAGCATTTGAAGAAGACGATCAAAGAAATCATCGACATCAGGTGTGTTATCTATTAAGATTTCCGTTGACAGCCAAACTCGATTATCATCAGTGATATGAGCCTTCACGACTTTTTTATCCTCGTTAATCTTATTGCACATTTCAAGCATGTGGTTGCGTTCTGAGACTTCTCCTTCGTATATATTAGGCATTAGCAATTGAAAAAACTGCGAATCTCCTGAATTGTCCGCTACCAGGAAATTTCCACCTTGATACTGGAAATGCAAGCCAAACGGAAGTTCTTTGAAGGGAATCCCATGTTGTTTAAGCCATGATTTATAGATATTCATAAAAACTTTTGTTGCCTCGGTCTTCCCCTCGTTGGCTTTAGATTGATTTATAGAAAAAAGCGTAGGAATCTGTATCGGTTACCGTCCTACCACTTGAGGCTTCTCGCATTGCCCTATCTAAGTTGGACGGCAACGAAGAAGCCCTACGCTTGTATATGCAACCTACGCCTCCGCAATGTGTCTCTCACAAGACGCAATGCCGGATGCAAGTCAATTACATATCCACGGGCATCTACCGTTGCTCAATCCTTGACTTAGATAGAAATTTTGCGAGAATTTCAAGTGGTCAAGAATCAGCGCGGATAAACGCTTTTCATTATGTCGTGCTTCCCGCCCTCAACCCCTGACCGGGGCTTCCTGACGGTCTGCGCAGCAAAAATAATACATTATTTCAATTCCCACAAACTTTAGTACAAAAAGTTCTAACATAAAGTCCTAACTCCACTCTCCACACATCCCGTGCCGCTGACCAAAAGCGGACCGCATCGAAGTCGATGCAGTCCGCATATCTATAATAAGCTATCGGTTCAGTCTGTCAATTCCTCCGGAAGGATAGGCATCGCGCCTTTTTTCGTGCAGACGTATGCCGAAGTCCTGACGGCGAGCGAATGCGCCTCGGCGACGCTCTTGCCCCTCAGTATCGACGCGATGAAAGCAGCCGTGAACGAGTCGCCGGCGCCCACCGTGTCGGCGACCTCCACCTTCGGAGTCGGCTGGAACGACACATTGCCCGGCGTGAAGACATAGCTGCCGTTGATACCGCAGGTCAGGATGAGCATCTTGAGGTTGTATTTGCCCAGAAGAATCCAGCACTTGTCCTGGAGGTCGATGCCCGGATAGCCGAACATACGGCTGACTGCGACGAGCTCCTCGTCATTTATCTTCAATATGTTGCAGCGTTTCATCGAGTTGCAGAGTATCTCCTTGTTGTAGAAACCCTGGCGCAGGTTGACATCGAACACCACGAGAGTGTCGTCAGTCTGCGGCATCGCGTCGAGGAAACTGTTGATAGTGTTGCGCGACACCACATTGCGCTGCGCGAGCGAACCGAAGCACACCGCGCGGGTGTTGCGGGCGAGCGATTCGAGCTGCGGCGTATATGGGATATTGTCCCACGCCACATTCTCCTTGATCTCGTACTGCGGGATGCCTGCCTGGTCAATCTCCACTTGCACGGTTCCGGTCGGATACGGCACTGTCTCGATAAGATGGTTCAGACCCTTAGATGTGAAATTCTCGATGATTTCCTTTCCGAGCGCGTCATCGCCCACAGCGCTGACCACACAGCTCGGCAGACCGAACTGCGACACATGGTATGCGAAATTGGCAGGCGCACCGCCTATTTTCTTGCCTTCGGGGAGGATATCCCACAGAGCCTCGCCCATTCCTACAACATAGTCTTTCATGATTCTTATTTTATTGTTTTGATTTTCAAAGTATAATAAAGAAGATAAACAACACCGGCGGTCATTACGGCAACGGCACCGACCTGTCCTACAGCGTCAGCCGCATAGCCCATGGCGAGCGGGAAAATAGTGCCGCCGAAAAGTCCCATGATCATCAGACCCGACACCTCGTTCTTCTCTTTCGGCGAATACATAAGTGCCTGCGAGAAAATGATGGAGAATACGTTAGAGTTGCCGAAGCCTATGAGGGCGAGTGCGACATAAATTGAGGTGAGCGTATCGCATACAAAGAGCATTGCCATTGCCGCGAGCATCATGACGACGCTGACGCCTAAGAAAAGCCTCTGCGACACCGAGCGGAGTATGAACGCGCCCGCAAACGCGCCTGCAGTACGGAATATAAAGTAGATTCCCGTGGCAAAACCTGCCTCCTCAAGCGGAAGATGCAGACGCTCCATGATTATTTTTGGCGCGGTGGTGTTAGTACCCACGTCTATTCCGACATGGCAGATAATGCCGATGAAGCACAGAAGTACAAAGGGGCGTCCGAGCAGCCTGAGGCACTCTCCTACTCCCGATGCCTTGTCGGGACGTTCTTCTTCGATAGGCGTGGCACCGAGAGCCGATATTGACACGAAGCTGACAACTGCGTAAATGACGAACAGCACACGCCATCCGAGACCGAACGTCGGCAGGTAAGTGGTGGCGCCCCATGCGGCGAGAACAGGCGCGAGGAACGAGGCGATTGCCTTTACGAACTGTCCGAAAGTGAGGGTCGATGCGAGCTTGTCGCCGCTTATAAGATTGGATACGAGAGGATTCAGCGACGTCTGCATGATAGCATTGCCAATACCCAGCAGAGAGAAAGAGACAAGCATTGTCGCATAGCTGTCGCCCGTAACAGGGATAATCAGCGAGACCGCTGTCACGACAAGACTCGCCATGACGGTTTTCTTGCGTCCTATCTTATTCATCAGCATGCCGGTAGGCACGGAGAAAATCAGGAACCAGAAAAAGACGAGCGACGGGAACAGATTCGCCTGCGAGTCGGTCAGACCGAGGTCTTTCTGAACATAGTTTGATGCGGTGCCGACAAGATCGACGAATCCCATGGCAAAGAAACACAGCATCACCGGCACTATCTGAAGCAGAGTGCTTTTCTTATCGGTGGCTAAAGGCTGAATAGTGTCCATTTTGCAGTATGACTATTTTTCGGTGTTTATTGAATAGATTTTCAGGTTTGATACTTTCGCTTTGCCTCCGTGGCTTTCAAATGACAGACGTGAATACGGTTCGTTGGGAAACACGAGATTGGTCATTGCAAATCTGCCCTCTTTGCCGAAAACCTCGATGCTCGAGCGGTCGATAAATATCCTGAGACCGGTCTTGCCGTCGGCGGAATGAGCCGGAGCGACTGTCACAGCGGGGAAATCCTGGCTGAAATCCGTTATGCCGCTTTCCCTGCGGTCAAAAACGAGTTCATCGGTCTTGCTGCGGTAGGTCATGACTACTTTCTCTCCAAGTCCGTTCGAAAGGACGATATCTATGCTGTCCGATTTCATCGGGTCTATGTCCATGACAATCTCGCAGATTTCCGGAATAGCATATTCTTTCTGGCGTCTGCCGACATTCACTGTCCCTGCTGATTTCATGATTTTGCCTCTGATCGCATCCACTTCGGGCGAAGGAGTCGAGGAAACGTAGAGCTGTCCGTCGGAATCGCGGAAAAGCCCCATCTCGCGCGGCAGAGTGTTCGCGCTCCTGAACTGCATTGTCGGCACCTCCGGCGCATACTGCCAGTTGCTCATCCATCCTATCACAGTACGGCGTCCTGCCGGAGCGTCGCTGAAACTAACCGTGGCATAATGGTCCTTACCGTAGTCAAGCCATTTTGTCGGAACCCTGCCGTCAGCATCCGTGTCAGCCCTAAAAGTCTTTCCGTCAAAATCACCCACAAAATATTGCGTCGCACTGCCGCCGAAAGGTCCGCCCGGATTCAGGTTGCACAGAAGCACCCATTTTTTCTCACCCGTTCCTTCCACTGTCAGTTCAAACATGTCGGGACACTCCCAGACACCGCCCTGCGCTCCGAGTCCTTTGCCGAAAGCACTTTGAAGCGTCCATTCCTTCATGTCTGCCGAAGTGAATATGAGCATTTCCCGTTCGAGCGCATGCGCCAGTACCAGTGTCCACTCCTTTGTCTCGGGATTCCAGAACATGTTGGGGTCGCGTGCCTCGCTTTCGAGGGTCAGCACCGGGTTACCGGAGTATATGTTGAACGTCTGTCCGCCGTCGTTGCTCCATGCAAGACTCTGAATCTGGCTGACGCCTGCCGAGGTATACATCGCTACCACCGCGTCATTGCCAAAACCGGCAGAGCCGGCACGGTCTATTGCGCTGCTTCCGCTGAACACGGTACCGAGACCGTTCGGCTCTATTGCCGCCGGATGATGCACCCAGTTGATGAGGTCTGCCGATGAAGAGTGTCCCCATGTCATGTTCTGCCATTTTGACCCGTACGGATTCCACTGATAATAGAGATGCCATACGCCATCCTTGTAAAACATTCCGTTCGGGTCGTTCATCCAGCCATATAGAGGAGTGTGATGGAAGGCAGGACGGAATTTCTCGCGGTTTGTCGTGTCGAAAGTGTCCGTCACGCTGAAATTGTTCCAGCAAGCGTCCTCTTTTGCTTCCCTGACGGTAGCACGGTTCTGAGATGTGACCACATTGAGCAGCACATCCTTTCCTTTGTATTTTTCGAGACTCAGCGGCACAGTATAGTCTACCTTCGTTTTGGCAAGACGAACATTGATAGTCTTGTCGAGGTTTCCGTCAGCGATTACATTCACTGTTGCCTCGTCGTTAGATTCCTGAACGGGCAGGAGAAGATATTTTCCATCTGCAGTGACCCGCACAAGAGTATTGTTTGTGCCGAGATGCTCAACCTCGACTCCGTTGCCGGCGGTGGCAGAATATGCCCCGGCTAAGACTGTTGCCGTAGCGAACAGCGTCTTCATGATATCGGATATTCTATTCATTTTTTGATATGGTTTTGTCTCTAAGGTTTTGACTTTGCAAATCTACGAACTATTATAAAACCCCTGCTATTAAAATCAGCGCATCTTATAGCACAAATGTTGCATCGACCGAAAAATATAATCAAAGGCTCTGTTTTTCATAATATTATCCTTATCTTTGCATCGACATTATGCAATCCGCCATAACCTAATACCAGATGAAACGAATCGGCATATTTCTGTTAACCTTTGTATCACTGCTCGCATTTTTCTCCTGCCGCGAGACCAGAACTTACCGCATAGGTGTCTCGCAGTGCAGCCAGGACGACTGGCGATCGAAAATGAACGACGAGATCAACCGAGAGATAATGTTCCACCCCGAAGCTGTTGTCGAAATCCGTTCTGCCGACGACAGCAACGAGAAGCAGATATCCGACATACGATATTTCAAGGACAACGGCTTCGACATCATAATCGCGGCTCCGAACGAGGCTGACGCAATCACTCCCATAATAGAAGAAGTATATGATTCGGGCATTCCCGTCATTATCTTCGACAGAAACATCAACGGCGAAAAATACACCGCCTATCAGGGTGCCGACAATACAGGCATAGGCAGATCCGCGGCACACTACGCCCGTCATCTCGTCGGAAAAGGAGGCAGAGTTATCGAGGTGTATGGTCTGCCCGGATCCACACCGGCGATTGAGCGTCACAACGGCTTTAGGGAAGGCGCTGAGACCGAAGGGCTTTCCGTCGTTGCTTCCGCCTACGGCAACTGGAACTACGACGACGCCGCTGCCGTATGCGACTCGCTGTTTGAAATATACAAGGATGTCGACATTGTCTATGCCCACAACGACCGCATGGCTATTGCCGCTTCCGACGTAGCCAGGAAACACGGAATGGATATCAAGACCATAGGCATCGACGCTGCGCCCGAGATTGGCATAAAGGCTGTCGCCGACTCTGTTATCGATGCCACGTTCCTCTACCCTACTGAAGGATACCGGCTTATCCGCACGGCGCTCGCCATACTCAACGGTCAGCCGTTCGAAAGAAATTCCATTCTCCCGGTCTCCTCGCCCGTCGACCTCACGAATGCCGACATCCTGCAACTGCAAAACGAGTCGTTGCGCGAGGAATCAGCTAAAATAAAGGTACTCAAGGGACAGGTGGACGATTTCTGGGACAGACATTCGGCTCAGACATCGCTTTTCTATGCCACTGTTGCCATTGTGCTCCTTCTGCTCGGAGTGCTTTTCCTCGTGCTGCGCGCCTTCTGGCAGCGCCAGCGTCATCAGAAACAGTTGCTTGAGCAAAACAGGCTGCTTGAAGAACAACGCGACGCACAAAAAGCTCTCAACGAGCAGCTTGAAGCAGCCACACAGTCAAAACTCATATTTTTCACCAACGTCTCCCACGACCTGCGCACACCCCTGACCCTCATTGCAGAGCCGGTCGAGCAACTTGCAGCCGCCGACAATCTCACTCCGCAGCAGCACACCTTAATAAAGATTGCCAACAAGAATGTCAGAATCCTCCGGCGCCTTATAAACCAGATACTCGATTTCAGAAAATATGAGAACGGCAAACTCGGCACAAATATGAGCGAGGCTGATTTCAGAACGCTTGTCATCGACTGGGCGGAAGCTTTTCATGCCATAGCGCGCAAGCGTGACATAAAGCTTACTGTCGACGTGAATCTTCCTGACCGTTTCACCCTTGCCATCGACACAGAGAAAATCGAGCGCGTCTTCTTCAACCTCATGTCGAACGCTTTCAAATATACTCCCGACAACGGCAGAATTACATTCTCGGCAACCACTGAGCACGGCGAGCTTGTTTTTTCCGTGGAAGATACCGGCAAAGGCATACCCGAGGAGGACATAAAGAGCATCTTCGACCGATTCTATCAGGTCGACAAGATACATCCGCAAGGGTCGGGCATAGGACTGTCGCTTGCCAAGGCTTTTATAGAACTTCATGGAGGAAGCATTGAGGTTGAGAGCAAGCTCAATGCCGGAAGCAAATTCACGGTCAGCCTTCCTATAAGACACGTCGACGAAGCAAGCGCCGAAACGCCACATGCCGCGATAACCGGTAACGATGTGGACGTCGAGCTGGGCGACATCGAGCCGGAAATACGCCAGGACGGCTCCGACAAGCCGCTTCTGCTTGTTATCGACGACAACGAGGACATCCGCAGGCTTCTTGCAGAGCTCCTTTCCGACGAATACGCACTCATTTTCGCCACAAACGGCAAGGAAGGACTGCGGCTCGCGGCGAAATACGTTCCTGACCTGATTGTCTGCGACGTGATGATGCCGGAGATGGACGGACTCGAATGCTGCCGCAGAATCAAGGACGAGATTTCCACATCGCACATCCCAATTCTCCTTCTCACGGCATGCTCCATGGACGAGCAGCGTGCGCAGGGCTACGACAGCGGCGCCGACGGATATGTGGCTAAACCGTTCAACATCACCGTACTGAAGTCACGCTGCCGCAACCTCATCGAGAACCGCCGCCGCATCAGGAATCTGTGGACGAAAGCCGACACCATGCCGGCGCCCAAGAGCGACGACAACGCCAGAGCTCCTGTCCGTCAGACCGTCCGCACCGATGTCGAGAATGAATTCTACTCGCGTTTTCTCGACATCGTATCTGCCGAGATGGGCAATCCCGAACTCAACATCGACGAGCTCGCCTCCCGCATGGGGCTCGGACGCTCGCAGTTCTACCGCAAGATAAAGGCGCTGACGAACTATTCTCCCGTCGAGCTGCTGCGCAACCTGCGCCTGAAACGTTCGCGCGACATGCTCACAACCTCGCAAAAATCAATCAGCGAGATTGCATACGAAGTAGGATTCTCGACTCCGGCATATTTCACCAGATGTTATAAGGAATATTTCGGCGAGACACCTTCCGAACTCCGCGAGCGCATCGCGGCTGTTTAACCGGGCTTTTCTGACGCACTGACAGCATGCCGTTGTAAAAATGTTGCGTTATCTATCAAAAATCATTCCATGACCGATTTTTCATAGCCTACGCAACCTGCGTGCAAGACGCGGCGGTATAATCTCTGATAATTTTGCGTCAGAAATTTTTACCAATCTTAATAGACATGAAAAAATCAATCCTGCTAACGCTTCTCCTGGCGCTCACGGCGATAGGCGTCCGCGCACAGAACATCACAGTGCGCGGTACGGTCCTCTCAAAGACCGACGACGAACCTTTGATAGGAGCGTCCGTTTTCTCAGAATCCACAAAAACCGGCGCCGTAACAGATGTCGACGGTAATTTTACAATCGCAGTCCCCGAAGGCTCCCGGCTGACCATATCATACATCGGGTTTGTCGCAACGACAGTAGACGCAAAGACCGAACTCACCGTCTACCTCAGCGAGGACAGCAAACTCCTTGACGAAGTGGTTGTCGTAGGCTATTCTTCCGAAAAGAAATCCGACCTGACAGGTTCCGTCTCGGTTGTTAAGATGAAAGACGTATCCGATACCCCTACCGGCAATGTCATACAGGCTCTGCAGGGACGTGTGGCTGGCATGAACATCACCACCGACGGAACTCCCGGCGGTCTGAGCACAGGCACATCTATCCGTGGTGCTTCCTCTTTCCGCAGCGAGGCAAACGGACCTCTCTACGTTATTGACGGCATCATGACACGCGAGAATCCCGGCACTATCCTCAACAGCAACGATGTCGAGTCCATCCAGGTCCTCAAGGACGCAGCTTCCGCATCTATCTATGGCGCACAGGCGGCGAACGGCGTTATCGTCATCACAACGAAACGCGCCAAGAAAGGCGAATGCCGCGTTACATTCGACGCCACGCTCACTCTCCAGACATATCAGAGCGGTCTCGACATGCTCAATGCCGACCAATGGGGCGAAGTCTACTGGTCTGCTTACAAATATGCCTACGGCACCACACCATCATCCGAACTCTACGGCAACGGCGCTACCCCGAAGCTCCAGTCATACACCAATCTCAACGGCGTTACTGTCAACCCGCAGAACACCGACTGGGAAAAAGAGATTCACCGCACTGCCCTCATGCAGACTTACAGCGTCGGTCTTTCGAAAGGCGATGAGAACGGCGCATCCTCGCTCTCTCTGAGCTGGCTCGACCATGACGGTATCATCAAAGGTTCCGACTTCCAGAAGGCTAACGTCCGTTTCAGCTCCGACTACGGCTTCCTCAACAACCGCCTGCGTGCAGGCGGCAACATGACCGTCAACTGGTGGCGCCAGCACAATGCGCCCGGAGGAGCCGAGGAAAACGCCATCAAGATGCATCCGGCACGTACCGTCTACGACTCCGAAGGCAATTTCAACGACCAGGTGGCTTTCGGTCTGAACGACACCCCGAACATCATGCGCCAGATTCAGGAAGAAGGCACCAACAAGCGCGAGTACTGGCGAGTGTTCGGCAATGCCTATCTCTCGGTAGAGCCGATCAAGAATCTCATAATCAAGACCAACTTCGGTATCAACTACCACAATGGCAACGACAAGGTCTTCACTCCCGCAAATCTGCGCGACAAGACCAACAACCTCTATCAGTATTCAAGCAAGACTACCGACTGGGTCTGGACAAACACCGCGCAGTATAACGCCGACTTCGGCAAGAACTCCATCATGGCTCTTATCGGCGTCGAGGCAAAGCGCAACCATTTCGAGGACATGTTCGGCGAAGGCAAAGGACTTGAGATAGAAGACCCTGACTATCTGTATCTCGGCAACGTCACCGCCAACAAAAACACCGGCTCGGGCGCGTCGAACTACTCAATGTTCTCTGTCTTCGGAAAAATCAACTATACATGGGACAGCAAGTACCTCCTCTCTTTCACCCTGCGCCGCGACGCATCGTCACGCCTTTCGACGAGCCACAACTACGACTGGTTCCCCTCTGTGTCTGCCGGATGGCGAATATCGCAGGAGCGTTTCATGGAAGGAACACGCAACTGGCTCAACGACTTAAAGATCCGCGCCGCATACGGCGTCAACGGCAACGACATCATAGCGAATGACGCCTTCTACGCCAAATACGCCATGGACCTCGACCGCGCCGCATACGCCATCGGAGGCGGAAACACCCTCTCGCCCGGCGCTCTCCGCTCGCGAAGCACCAATCCCGACCTCACATGGGAAAAGACATACCAGACCAACGTCGGCTTCGACGCGTCGCTCCTCCGCGGAAGACTGAACTTCTCCTTCGACTATTTCCATAAGAAGACCGACGACATGCTCGTCGAGAAACCCTACATCGCCACTATCGGCGAAGGCGGCTACTGCTGGTACAACGGCGGCTCCATGGTCAACAAAGGCGTCGAGATTACGGCAGAATGGCGTCAGGCTGTCAACCGCGATTTCAGCTACAGCGTAGGACTCAACGTCACAGCTATGAAAAACGAAGTGACCGACCTCATGAAGGACATCTACTACACATGGGGCGGCGGCAACGGCATCGACAAGAGTATCGTCGGTCAGTCGCTCGGCTCGTGGATGGGTTATAAGACCGACGGCATATTCCGCACCCAGGAGGAAGTCGACGCCTACAGGAACAAGTATAAGGTCAGCTTCGGCAATCCCGGCGTCGGCCGTGTACGCTATGTCGACACCAACGGCGACGGCGAGATCAACGACCGCGACCGCACATGGCTCGGCACCGACCTCCCCAAGGCACAGTTCGGTCTCACGCTCGGCGCGATATGGAAGAACTTCGACCTGAATCTTTTCTTCAACAGCATCATCCGCGACGCTTGGAACAACTCGAAGTTCTACACCGATTTCTTCCCTCTTTGGACCGGCAACCACGGCAGGCAGCTTCTCGATGCGGCTAACGCATACGGCAGATACCTCGAGACCGGCTACTACGCCTCGGACGTTCCCGCTCCGTCGGTCGACAACTCCAACAACGAGAACGAAAGTTCGGAATACTACATCGAGGACGGCTCCTTCATCCGCCTGAAGACCCTCTCGCTCGGCTATACCCTCCCCAAGGATATTCAGAGCAAGCTCTGTCTGAAAAACGCCCGCGTCTATTTCCAGGCGCAGAACCTCTTCACCATCACCAGATACAGCGGCGCCGATCCGGAAGGTCTCGGCTATCCGTACGCCCTCCCCCGCCAGTACACCTTCGGCATACAGTTCGGCTTCTGAAAACAATCTTAAATCCAGACAAAATGAAACTCAGATATATAATGGGCGCTGCACTCATCAGCCTTGCATTAAGCGCATGCAGCGACGATTTCCTCGAAAACAAGCCTCAGGGTACACTCTCGGAAGGCAACATGAACGATCCCGAGGCTGTCGACCTCCTTGTCAACGGCGCATACGCCACTTTCGGCTGCCGATATGCCGACTCAAACGACCCTCACTGGTTCCCAGTGACCAACTGGAGCTATGGCGAGGTCCGTGCCGACAACGCTTACAAGGGTGGCGGCGGAGAGACCGACGCTTGGGAAATACATGACATGGAGACTGCGAAAATCCAGCCCAACAACGGTTTCCTCGACGGCAAGTGGTTCAACGTCTACTGCGGTATCTCGCGCTGCAACTCCGCTATCCGCGCCCTCGACAAGGTTGACGAAAGCATCATCAAGGACAAGAAAAGCCGGATAGCCGAAGTGCGCGTCATCCGCGACCACTGGTATTTCGAGCTCGTACGCCTCTTCAACCGCATCCCCTATATGGAAATCGATCTTCCAGAGAACAAATATACCACGGTAAGAAACGACGAGTTTACCCGCGAGCAGCATCTTGCGCGCATAGCGGCTGACCTTCTTACCGCCGCCGAAGACCTGCCTGACTCGCAGACCGAGATAGGACGCATCAACCGCCGCATCGCCCTCGCCTACGCAGCAAAGGTCAAGCTCTACCAGGCATACGAGCAGGACCCGCAGACCAATGCCGTGGTCAACATTAACAAAGCCCTTCTCGCCGAGGTCGTCGACCTCATAGACAGCATCGAAGGCTATGACCTGCTCGCCGACTTCCAGCAGCTCGACCTCCTCCAGTATGAGAACGGACCTGAATCGGTGTTCGCCATACAGTTCTCAAAGGACGACGGCTCCAGCGGCGTCGGACGCATCAACTGGAGCATGCTCCTCAACTCAATGACCGGTCCCGGCTGTCCATGGCAGGGCGACGGATTCTTCCTCCCCTCGCAGGACCTCATCAACGCCTACCAGACCGACGCCGACGGACTTCCTGTCTTCGACTACCAGAGCCGACCTGACTATGGCACGGTGGTGTTTGACGCCAACGGAGGCTACTCGCTCGGAAATGTCGAGGGCAATGTAGACCCGCGCCTCGATTTCGTGACCGGTCGACCCACCATCCGCTATAAGACATACACCGAAAAGCCCTGCGGACTCTGGGTACGCAACAGCGACACCTACGGCTACAACAACACCAAACGTTTCTGGCTCTCGCCCGAGTCGCCCGACGCGACGCAAGGATGGCCATGGGGCGCGTCGGCACTCAACTGGCAGATTATCCGCTACGCCGACCTGCTTCTCTACAAGGCTGAGGCGCTGATTGAGATAGGCGGCAACGGTCTCGAGGAAGCACGCGAGCTCATCAACCGCGTCCGCAGCCGAGCCATGAACAGCAGCTACGTCAAGGACTTCAACAATTCCGAGAAAGACGCTGCCAACTATAAAATCGGTCTTTATCCTGCCGCCGGCTGGACACAGGACTATGCCCGCAAGGCGCTCCGCACCGAGATGCGACTCGAAAAAGCTATGGAAGGCGAGCGTTTCTTCGACCTCGTGCGCTGGGGCATCGCCAAAGAGACGATGAACAACTATTTCGCCGCCGAAAAAGACAATCGCATCTACTATCAGAACGCCTCATTCGAAACCGGCGAGGAATACTTCCCCGTCCCCGTCGCGCAGTACAATTTCTCCGGCGGCATCTACATCCAGAATCCCGGCTACCCCTCCTTCTGAAAATAAGACCAAACCAACACAATCCGGCGAAGCTCCCTCCGCCGGATTTTTTTGTCGCATCTTATCTAAAATCCTCCCAAAGCTCCCATTATTCCCAATATTCCCAAAGCATATCCGCGGCATCCAGAAACGTCAGAAACGTCCGAAACGTCCGAAACGTCAGAATAGTCCGAATAGTCCGACACGTAGCCCGTAGGGTTAAAAGGCGGCATCGCCGCTCACAACCCTGGAATAAGCAGCGCGTTTCCAGGGCATGCGTCCCCAAAACCGATTTTGCAGGAGGCAATACACCCTCCCTCCATTGCGCATTACACATTCCTCATTCGTCATTACGCATCGCGCATTATTTTACGCCCGGCCCAATCTTCCCAAATCTCCCATTACTCCCACCCACCACATCCGTTGCATCCACCACATCCGTTGCATCCGACACATCCCCGAATCGTCAGTCCGCCACATCAGGCGTCCGCGCAGCGGTCGCCGATTCCCCGGTAGTCCCGACCGCCGCAGGCGCTCGGGGTTGAAGAATCAAAAAGAACCGGCGCTCGCAGACCGCCGACTAACTCCTCTGCGGACTCCGAGTACTCCGAG